>NZ_BAABGS010000022.1:0-589 GCF_039541695.1 Chelativorans composti
TCGTAGGCGCCCGCAAGCGACAGAACCGTCGCCGCCAGCGGTTCGGCAAGCTGGGCGCCGAGGCTCGCGTCATCGGCCACCAGCACCTTGCGCACGCCGGCAAGCTGCGCGGCGGCTTCCGCCACCGCGCCCACACCCTCGCCCGCCACCAGCACGTCGATCTCGCCACCGATCTGCAGGGCCGCCGAAAGCGCCTTCGCCGTCTGCTCCGACAGCGCCCGGTTGTCGTGTTCCGCAATCAGGAGGATTGCCATGGATCTCTTCCTTTCCCTTCCGCTGCCTGTCAGAGAACGCCCGCTTCGTTGCGAAGCCTGTCGAGCAGCTCCGCCACCGAGCCAACCTTGATGCCCGCCTTGCGGCCGGCCGGCTCCTCCGTCTTCAGAACCTTCAGGCGCGCCTTCACGGTGACGCCGAAATCGGCCGGAGCCTTCTCGTCGAGCGGCTTCTTCTTGGCCTTCATGATGTTGGGCAGCGACGCATAGCGCGGCTCGTTCAAACGCAGATCCGTCGTGACGATGGCCGGCAGCTTGACCTCCACCACCTGCAGGCCGCCATCGACCTCGCGGGTGACGGTGGCCTTGCCGTCGCC
>NZ_BAABGS010000023.1:0-625 GCF_039541695.1 Chelativorans composti
GGCATACGGCCTGGGCCGACGAGCGCGGAGCTGTCGCGGATCAAGGAGCTTGAACGGGAGGTTCGCGAGCTTCGTCAGGCCAATGAGATCCTGCGCAAGGCGTCGACTTATTTTGCGATGGCGGAGCTCGACCGCCCACTGAAGCGATGATCGCCTTTATCGACGCTCACCGCGATGCGTACGGGGTCGAGCCGATCTGCCGTGTGCTGCCGATCGCCCCGTCGACCTGGCACGAGCATGCTGCCCGACGAGCCGATCCTTCCCGATTGCCAGCCCGTGCAAAGCGGGATGAAGCCCTGAAGGAGGAGGTGCGGCGCGTGTTCGACGAGAACTTCGGCGTCTACGGCGTACGCAAGGTCTGGCGGCAGAGGAAGCGGGAGGGCTTCGACATTGCCCGTTGTACTGTCGCCCGGCTGATGAAGAGCATGGGCTTGCAGGGCGTGATCCGCGGCAAGCCGGTGAAGACCACCATCAGCGACAAGGCGGCACCTTGTCCACTCGACAAGGTCAACCGGCAATTCCAGTCGCCGGCGCCGAACCGGCTGTGGGTAAGCGACTTCACCTATGTGTCGACCTGGAGAGGCTTTGTCTACGTGGCCTTCGTCATCGATGCCTATGCCCGCCG
>NZ_BAABGS010000024.1:0-626 GCF_039541695.1 Chelativorans composti
GGCATACGGCCTGGGCCGACGAGCGCGGAGCTGTCGCGGATCAAGGAGCTTGAACGGGAGGTTCGCGAGCTTCGTCAGGCCAATGAGATCCTGCGCAAGGCGTCGGCTTATTTTGCGATGGCGGAGCTCGACCGCCCACTGAAGCGATGATCGCCTTTATCGACGCTCACCGCGATGCGTACGGGGTCGAGCCGATCTGCCGTGTGCTGCCGATCGCCCCGTCGACCTGGCACGAGCATGCCGCCCGGCGCGCCGATCCTTCCCGATTGCCAGCCCGTGCAAAGCGGGATGAGGTCCTGAAGGAGGAGGTGCGGCGCGTGTTCGACGAGAACTTCGGCGTCTACGGCGTACGCAAGGTCTGGCGACAGATGAAGCGGGAGGGCTTCGACATTGCCCGTTGTACTGTCGCCCGGCTGATGAGGAGCATGGGCTTGCAGGGCGTGATCCGCGGCAAGCCGGTGAAGACCACCATCAGCGACAAGGCGGCACCTTGTCCACTCGACAAGGTCAACCGGCAATTCCCAGTCGCCGGCGCCGAACCGGCTGTGGGTAAGCGACTTCACCTATGTGTCGACCTGGAGAGGCTTTGTCTACGTGGCCTTCGTCATCGATGCCTATGCCCGCCG
>NZ_BAABGS010000025.1:0-646 GCF_039541695.1 Chelativorans composti
AACAGTCCAGGTCCAGCCGGGGCGGACGGTGTTCAACACGGCAAAGCAGCAGGTGCTTCACGGCGTCGAAGCCGATTGCGCCCATCTGAAGCGCCTGCTTCACCGCGGCATGCAGATCAGCCAGATCAAAGGTCTCGAGCAACCGCAGGACCTGGACGTATTCGCGTCGGCCATGTCGGTTCATGCGAGCTTCCATTAGCCGGCGCAACGTTGCGAACTCCTCGGGAAGCTCCCAGCCTTGCAATGGTGCGGCCTGATCGAGTGCGTTGATCTTCTGCTCCAGCAGCGGCAGGTAGTGGATCGGGTTGAAGACGATCTCCTCGCGATCCCAGCAGCGGGGATGGCGGGCAATGACCTCGCCCCGGCAGCCGATCACCACCTCGTGGACATAGGCCCGGATCCAGACATCCTGATGGCCGAAGGCAACCGGCACCGAGTAGTCGTTGGTCTTGTAGCGCACCAGACACTGGGACGAGACGCGGCCACTGTCCTGGTCACAGGCGTCGAAAGGCGCGACCGGGAGGGGGCGCATGGCAACCAGATCACGTTGCAACCGCTCGCCGATCGTCTCGCTCTCACCGCGCAGGACATCGTGCTGGCGCTTGCGGCATTGCTCCTCCAGCCAAAGGTTGAATGCCTCCCAGCT
>NZ_BAABGS010000026.1:0-814 GCF_039541695.1 Chelativorans composti
TCGTCCACCCTTTCCCTTTCTGCGACAGCAGGGAGGGCGCGAGGATTTTCAGCGTGGAACTATATCTCAGGGTTCGCCAAGCCTGCGCGGGGGGCATGAGCCAGCGTCAGGCGGCGAAGGCCTTCAACATCTCCCGTGATACGGTTGCGAAGATGATGACGTTCTCGGTGCCGCCGGGCTACCGGCGGACGGCCGAAGTCAGGCGGCCGAAGCTTGATCCCTTTATCCCGATCATCGAGGGCTGGCTTGAGGCGGATCGCTCCATGCCGCGGAAGCAGCGGCACACGGCGAAGCGGGTGTTCGACCGGCTTCGTGACGAGTGCGGGTTCACCGGCGGCTACACGATCATCAAGGATTACATCCGGGAGCGAGAACGGCGGGGCCAGGAAGTGTTCGTGCCGCTGGCGCATCCCCCGGGCCATGCGCAGGCCGACTTCGGCGAGGCGATGGTCAAGATTGGCGGTGTCGAGCAGAAGGCCCACTTCTTTGTTTTGGATCTGCCGCACAGCGACGCCTGTTACGTCCGCGCCTATCCGGCGGCTGTGGCCGAGGCTTGGGTGGACGGCCACATCCACGCCTTTGCCTTCTTTGGGGCAGTGCCGCAGTCGATCGTCTATGACAATGACCGGTGCCTGGTGGCGAAGATCCTGCCCGATGGCACCCGCAAGCGGGCCGTGCTGTTCAGCGGCTTCCTGTCGCATTACCTGATCCGGGACCACTACGGCCGTCCTGGCAAAGGCAATGACAAGGGGAATGTCGAGGGCTTGGTGGGCTATTGCCGCCGCAACTTCATGGTGCCGCTTCCCGAGTTCAC
>NZ_BAABGS010000027.1:0-999 GCF_039541695.1 Chelativorans composti
TGTCAACGGCGGTGCAAAATCCGGCCACGCGGCGGCGCAAAACCAGGCCAGGTGGCAGTGGCCTGCGCCATGGCGCGCGCGCTTACCAATAGCTGGCGCGTGCCATGGCGCATTGGCCTCTTTGGGCCAAAACGAGCGATCTGATCTCAGGACTTTTGTTGCCGCTTTCGGGCAGTGCTGTTGGCGAGGCGATAGCTCTCGCCGTTCATCTCGAGGATGCTGACGTGGTGGGTCAGCCGGTCGAGCAGTGCGCCGGTGAGGCGCTCGGAGCCGAAGGTCTCGGTCCATTCATCGAAGGGCAGATTGCTGGTGATCAGGGTCGAGCCGCGCTCGTAGCGGTGCGAGATCAGCTCGAACAGCAACTCGGCGCCGGTCTTGGACAGCGGCACAAAGCCCAGTTCGTCGACGATCAGCAACTTGACGGCAGCCATCTGCTTCTGAAAGCGAAGCAGGCGACGTTCGTCGCGGGCCTCCATCAGTTCGTTGACCAGGGCTGCGGCGGTGGTGAAGCTGACCGACATGCCCTTCTGACAAGCCGCCAGCCCGAGGCCAAGGGCAATGTGCGTCTTGCCCGTGCCGCTTGGGCCAAGGGCAATGACGTTCTCGCGCCGCTCGATCCATTCGCAGCGGGCCAGTTCCAGCACCTGCATCTTGTTGAGCTTCGGGATGGCGCTGAAGTCGAAGCTGTCGAGGCTTTTGACCGTGGGGAATTTGGCGGCCTTGATGCGGCGCTCGACCATCCTCCGCTCCCGGTCGATCAACTCCAGTTCAACAAGCCGGGCGAGGTATCGGACATGATCCATGCCTTCGGCCGCACATTGCCGGGCCAGCTTCTGATGTTCCCGCAGGAACGTGGGCAGCTTCAGCGCCTTGAGGTGATGGGCGAGCAGGATTTCCGGACCATCGCTCATGCCGCGTCCTCCGCATCGCCCGACAACAACCGCATATAGGAGCCGGGCCTGGTTTTCTCGACTGTTGCCTTGGGTAGATAGGGATAAC
>NZ_BAABGS010000028.1:0-1138 GCF_039541695.1 Chelativorans composti
CTTGACCAGGTCATCGACCGAGCGGGTCGACACACCTTGGATGTAGGCTTCCTGGATCACCGCGGTCAGGGCTTTTTCGGCCATGCGACGCGGCTCCAGGAAGCTTGGGAAGTAACTGCCGGTGCGGAGCTTCGGAATGCGAAGTTCTACTGTTCCGGCCCGCGTCTCCCAGTCTCTGTCGCGGTAGCCGTTGCGCTGGGCCAGCCGAAAGGCATTCTTCTCGCCATAGGCAGCACCCGTCTTCGCGCCGACCTCCAGTTCCATCAGCTTCTCGGCGGCAAAGCCGATCATCTCGCGCAGCAAATCTGCGTCAGCACTCTTCTCAACGAGCGAGCGCAGGTTCATCATATCGTCGGTCATCGGCGGACTTTCCATCAGGTTGAGCTTGAACAACCCGACCCTACCGGAAAAACACTGGTGACCGCCGCTATCCTGCTACACCACGCCCCGGGACATCATCGACCTCGGAATTCGATTCTCTGGAGCGCTTCGCAAGCCGCTAGGACTGCAAACTTTCATTTGCTTCGGAGATTAGAAGCAGACGTCTTCCCCACCAATCAGGCGCTACGGCAGGAGAGATCGGCAAGAGACATCGGCAGAAATTGATCCTTGCGCCCAAAATGTGCATCTATATCAATCAGTTAATGGCCCCAAAGATCGGCAAGACGACAGTCCTCTTGAGAAAGAGGGTCAACTCGTTAACAGCGTCGTCGGAGATCCACGAATGTCGGGTTCCTCAAACGGGAGCAACCGCCTGAAAGCAGCCTCCGAAGATGTGGAAGTCGAGATTGTCACTCGTCCAACGTTCCGCTGGTGGCTAAGCATCTCGGAGACGCTTCAGCCAGACCATCAAGCTCCCCGGCCTTTGCGAGATAACCTGTGGGTTCTGAAGTTGGTTGAGGAGGATAAACGCCCTGCGCCAAGGGGACTACCTTTCGGCGCAGAGCAGCCGGTGAAGAAATTTTGGGGGACCCAGCACAGGCAGAATAAGCTAACGCCAAAAATTCGACCGCGGAAGCTCATATTTTGAGCAGTGAACCGCGCCGGGATTGCCGGAGGCTCCCCCTCTTGAGATTAAGGAGCCATCATGACGAAACGGAACGGCAATACCTATTCACCTGAAGTGCGCGAGCGCGCG
>NZ_BAABGS010000029.1:0-1173 GCF_039541695.1 Chelativorans composti
CTTCGTGACGATCTCGTCGGGCTTGTGTCGCTTGTTGGCCATTGTGGTCCTCCTTCATGGTCAAAACCATACTTCAAGGTGGACCCGTTCAATGGGGGTGGATCAGCGCAATGACTGTCAGGCGAAGCGCCTTCCACCTTGGCTGTTCCCTATGTGCCGGCACAACTTCGTTAGCCTTCCCCCGACACGAAAATGAGCGGGCGCAGTCGCTCGTGCAGATGACCATCGCCACGTGCGTTCTCCTTTGCTTTGCTTCCACGCGGAGAAGGTAGCCACCTGCGAAAAGTGCTGTATCAGGGGAATAGGTCAAAGACAGCGAATGCAGGCCTCGCAAGCTTGACGAACACGAGAGGCAGAAAGGCTCTAGTGGGATGGTTCTAACTCGGGGGGTGTGATTTCCCGATTCTTCACTTCAATAATGCTCACAACCAGTTCGGCAGACTCCAAGGCTAAAGCTCGTACTTCACGCCAGTGTCTGCGTGATCGGGTTTTAACGTAGCCACCGCGCTTCCCGACTCAGTTTGCTGTCTCTTGTTTCGTCCTCGCGAATCGGAAACTATGTCAAAAAAATTCCCAGAAAGGTGGGCTATGAACGAATTCTCCGAGCTCAGGCAGCTCGCTGGCTTGTCGATTCCCGAGACCGCAAGCCGACTCGGCTATACCGAACGCCAAGTGTATCGTTGGGAGCGTGGGGAATCGAGGCCACGAAAAGGAGTTTTGGATCTTCTGCGAACGTTTGGGGCGACCGGGAGGGGGGCTCACCCGCCGAGAAATGCATCTTTCACCTTCATCGATCTGTTTGCGGGTATAGGCGGCTTCCGTCTTGGTTTTGAAGCAATCGGTGGCAAGTGCACTTTCACAAGCGAATGGGATCGGTTCAGTCAGCAGACCTATAAGGCCAACTTCCCAAATGATGACCATGTGGTTGCAGGCGACGTCACCAAGATCGATGCCTCGGAGATTCCCGCACATGACGTACTGTTGGCGGGTTTTCCATGCCAGCCATTTTCACTCGCGGGTATCTCTAAACTCAACTCTCTGAACCGGAAACACGGTTTCCAGTGCGATATGTCAACGGCGGTGCAAAATCCGGCCACGCGGCGGCGCAAAACCAGGCCAGGTGGCAGTGGCCTGCGCCATGGCGCGCGCGCTTACCAATAGCTGGCGCGTGCC
>NZ_BAABGS010000030.1:0-1179 GCF_039541695.1 Chelativorans composti
CACATGGCCAAAGGTAAATTTGAGCGCACGAAGCCGCATGTGAACATTGGCACGATTGGTCACGTTGACCACGGCAAGACGTCGCTGACGGCGGCGATCACGAAGTTTTTCGGTGACTTCCGCGCGTACGAGCAGATCGACAACGCGCCCGAAGAGCGTGCACGCGGCATCACGATCAACACGTCGCACGTTGAGTACGAGACGGAGAACCGTCACTACGCGCACGTGGACTGCCCCGGCCACGCCGACTACGTGAAGAACATGATCACGGGCGCGGCTCAGATGGACGGCGCGATCCTGGTGGTTTCGGCTGCCGACGGCCCGATGCCGCAGACCCGCGAGCACATTCTGCTGGCCCGTCAGGTTGGCGTTCCGGCGCTGGTTGTGTTCCTGAACAAGTGCGACCAGGTTGACGATCCTGAGCTGCTCGAGCTGGTTGAGATGGAGGTTCGCGAGCTTCTGTCGAAGTACGAGTTCCCGGGCGACGAGATTCCGATCATCCGCGGTTCGGCGCTTGCGGCGCTTGAGGACAGCGACAAGGAGCTGGGCGAGAACGCGGTTCGCGCTCTGATGAAGGCTGTGGACGAGTACATCCCGACGCCTGAGCGTCCGATCGACCAGCCGTTCCTGATGCCGATCGAGGACGTGTTCTCGATTTCGGGGCGCGGCACCGTGGTGACGGGCCGTGTCGAGCGCGGCATCGTGAAGGTTGGCGACGAAGTGGAGATCGTCGGCATCCGTCCGACCTCGAAGACGACGGTCACGGGCGTCGAGATGTTCCGCAAGCTGCTCGACCAGGGTCAGGCCGGCGACAACATCGGTGCGCTGCTGCGCGGTATCGGCCGCGAGGACGTGGAGCGCGGTCAGGTTCTGGCGAAGCCCGGCTCGGTGACGCCGCACACGAAGTTCAAGGCCGAGGCCTACATCCTGACGAAGGAAGAGGGTGGCCGTCATACGCCGTTCTTCACGAACTACCGTCCGCAGTTCTACTTCCGCACGACGGACGTGACGGGCGTCGTGACGCTTCCTGAGGGCGTGGAGATGGTTATGCCGGGCGACAACGTGACGATGGAAGTCACGCTGATCGTGCCGATCGCGATGGAAGAGCGCCTGCGCTTCGCCATCCGCGAGGGCGGCCGCACCGTCGGCGCCGGTATCGTCGCAAGCATTATCGAGTAA
>NZ_BAABGS010000031.1:0-1479 GCF_039541695.1 Chelativorans composti
GCCATTGATCGGCCCGTTGAACACGCAGGGTGCGGCGAGCCGGTCGTGGCGCAGCGCACCGACGAAGGTCAGCGTGCGCCAGTGGCCGTGCGGAGCATAGCCGCGGATACGCCTGCCGCGGGGGCCCCAGCCCCGCAGCGGCGCCATGTTGGTCTTGATCCAGGTTTCATCGATGAACACCAGCCTGCGCGGGTCCAGGCTGGACTGCATCCGCAGCCAGCGCTGCCGCCGGCGGGCGATGTCAGCGCGTGCCTGCTCGAGAGCGAACAGTGTTTTTTTTGAACCGGAGCCCCTCGCGGCGCAGAAACCGCCACACCGTGTCGTGCGAGACCTTCACCCCGCGCGACGCCAGCTCATCCTTCAGCTGGTGGAGTGTGAGTTGTGGTGTCTGGTTGATCCGCTCGACGATGAATGCCCGGTGTGGCTCCAGCACAAATTTGCGGTACCCGCCCATCTTCGCCGGCGCAACTGATCCTGTTGCCCGGTAACGCTGCGACCATTTCACGGCCGACGAGACCGCAACACCAAACCGCGCAGCAGCCACCCGGCATGTCTCGCCCGCCGCGATTGCCTGAACCACACGTTCGCGAAGATCATTCGACAGAGGTCGCGTCATCGATGCTGGCCTCCTCCCTCCAGCCAGCATCTTGAATCACAAAATCGGCGAAACGGGAATCCCCCGGATTCGAAAAAAAACGGAACCGCTCTAGGCAGACTTGCCAAGGGGAGCAACTACTCTCTCCTCCGGCTCACATGCCTGCCCTGGACAACAGCGGGGGCGCTCGTGTCATTCAACTCGTCGGTGACCGCCAGACGACGGACATTGCTGCCATCGCGCAATTCGATGATGCCCTTGATGTTGCGGCCCTGAGGTCTGAGGTCGAGGCTGAACAGGATGGCGTTGAAGTAGACAAAGGCGACGGCAACCGCCATCGTGCGCAGCGGATAGTCGACGACGCTGTGGGCGAGGACAAACAGGATCGCCAGGAATGCCGCCTTCTGAAACTGGTTATGGCGCACCTGCATGATCTGAGCCATCAAGAGGCAGAGGTAAAGCGCCAGAAGCAGCGCGGCGAGCAGTCCGCCCTCGAAGATCACCTCGAGGAAGTCATTGTGGGCGTGGTTGACGTAGTAATAATAGATCGAGCCGGGATCCTCGTAGATCTGGTAAGCGGTCTGGGAATTGCCGTAACCGACGCCCAGCAGCCAGTTGTCCCAAATGCCCATCAGTGTTGTTCTGGCAAAGATTGCGCGGTTGATGTCCGTGAGCTCCCGTTCCTCAAAGAGTGCGAGTGTACCCAGGGCATAAACACCGAGTACCGCCACCACGGCGATCACGGCCCAAATGCTCACGCGCGTGCGCGCGGACGTATACGCGGCTATGCTCCGCACGGCCACTGGCGCACGCTGACCTTCGTCGGTGCGCTGCGCCACGACCGGCTCGCCGCACCCTGCGTGTTCAACGGGCCGATCAATGGC
>NZ_BAABGS010000032.1:0-1638 GCF_039541695.1 Chelativorans composti
CTTCGTGACGATCTCGTCGGGCTTGTGTCGCTTGTTTGCCATTGTGGTCCTCCTTCAGGGTCAAAACCATACTTCAAGGTGGACCCGTTCAATGGGGGTGGATCAAGGCGCTGGACCGTATCAGCCGCGACCAGGCCGATGTGGCGACACTGTTCAAGCATCTGAAGTTCGCCGGCGTGCCTGTCGTCACGCTGGCCGAGGGCGAGATCAGCGAGTTGCACGTCGGCCTCAAGGGGACGATGAACGCGCTGTTCCTCAAGGACCTTGCTGCCAAGACCCGCCGCGGCATCCGTGGACGTGTCGAGGAAGGCAAGTCGGGCGGTGGGCTTTGCTATGGCTACAGGGTCGTCAAACAACTCGATGCGCGCGGCGATCCGATCCGGGGCGACCGCCAGATCGACGCGGCCGAGGCCAATGTCGTGCGACGCATCTTCCGCGAGTTTGCCGCTGGCATCGGCCCGCGCAGCATTGCGCGCAGGCTGAACGAGGAAGGCGTGCCCGGCCCGAATGGCAAGCCGTGGAGCGACACCACCATCCGCGGCCACGTGAAGCGCGGCACCGGCATCATCAACAATGAACTCTATATCGGCCGGCTGATCTGGAACCGGCTGCGCTACGTCAAGGATCCGTCAACCGGCAAGCGTGTCTCCCGGCTCAACCCCGTGGCGGAATGGATCGTCAGGGAGGTGCCGGAACTGCGGATCGTCGATGACCAACTCTGGCAGGCCGTCCGCACGCGTCAGGGCGAGATCGCCGAGAAGTTCGCCAATGTCACTGAAGCCGTCCGCGCGCATCACAAGAAGAATCGGCTGAACGGCGCGCGGCGCCCGAAGTCGCTGCTGTCCGGCCTGGTGTTCTGCGGCTGTTGCGGAGGCCCCTACTCACTTCGCGGGGCCGACCGCTTCGCCTGCTCGAACCACATCAGCAAGGGCACCTGTACAAACAGTCGCACGATCCCACGCACAGAACTCGAAGCCCGCGTGCTGACCGGCCTGAAGGAGCGGATGATGTCGCCCGAGATGGTAGGGGAGGCAATGCGTGCCTACGCTGAAGAGACGAACCGTCTGAACAGGGAACGCCGCTCCAACAGCGAAGCATGGAAAGCCGATCTGGGCAAGGTTGTCAGACAGATCGAGCAGATCGTCGAAGCCATTGCAGACGGCATGTATCATCCGTCGATGAAGGAGAAGATGGATGCGCTGGAGGCGCGCAGAGCGGAGCTGACTACACTTCTCACCGAAGCCCCGGAAGACACCCCCGACATTCTGCCGAGCGCAGCAGCGATCTACGCGAGGAAGGTCACCCGGCTTACTACCGCCCTGAATCGCCCCGAAGAGCGCCAGCAGGCCGCCGATGCCCTGCGCATGCTGATCGAGAAGATCGTGCTGACGCCAGGGCCGGAACGGGGGGAACTCTACGCCACACTGCATGGCGAACTGCGCACGATCCTCGAATGGACGGAGCGGCAAGCCATTGGAAAGGCTGGGAAAACGACAAAACCCGCCGCGGGTGCGACGGGATTGTCGGTATCGGTGGTTGCGGGGGCAGGATTTGAACCTGCGACCTTCAGGTTATGAGCCTGACGAGCTACCGGGCTGCTCCACCCCGCGTCAATTGTGTTTGCGGACCTTGCCGGCG
>NZ_BAABGS010000033.1:0-2461 GCF_039541695.1 Chelativorans composti
CGCGCGGGCGGCCCTGCAACCCCAACCAGCGATGCCGCCCGCGCTGGCGCCACGACCATCATTGCACTAACAATCAAATTGGACCCATCCGTCGGGGGCCGATCAATCGCGGAAAAGCACGAGACTATCCCAGAGTAGGGCCATTTGTGCGGGTGGCGTGAGCGGTCGGCTTCGGCAGGCCGAGCGCGCGGGCGCGCTCTGCTTCCGGATGCTCGAAGGCGGGTCGGTAGGTGGCGATATCAGTGGCGCGCATGCCAACGTCCCGTGCGAGCCCTTCCCATTTCTCTTGGATCGTCCGCGCCATCGTTCCGACGATGCCGGCAGCTTCATCGCTCTCCAAGTCGAAGTAGAATGCGTGCTCCATCAGCAGTTGGATTGAAGCGTCCGGCGCTGCCGGATCGGCAATCGCCGTTTTCAGTTCCTTGAAGCGCTCTGGCGCTGGATTCACGTCAAATAGAAGGCCGCAAAAATGGCGAAGGCCGCGCCGAGGGACAGCACATAATGGAAGTGGGCGATCACGTAATAGGTATCGTGCAGGAGCCGGTCCACGCCGGGATTGGCGAGCACTACGCCAGTGACCCCACCAATTGTGAAGAGCAGGACGAACCCGACCGCCCAGAGCATCGGCGTGCTGAAGCTGATAGAGCCGCCCCACATCGTGGCCAGCCAGGAGAATACCTTCACGCCGGTGGGCACTGCGATGACCATCGAGGCGAAGGCAAAATAACGCTGTGCGTCCAGCGACATGCCAGCCGTGTACATGTGGTGCGCCCAGACTACGAAGCCGATAACCCCGATTGCGACCATGGCATAAGCATGCCGAGATAACCGAAGATGGGCTTGCGTGCGAAGGTCGACACCACATGGCTCATGATGCCGAAGGCCGGCAGGATCATGATGTAGACTTCTGGATGGCCAAAAAACCAGAACAGATGCTGATACAGGACAGGGTCACCGCCGCCCTCAGGCGCGAAGAAGGTGGTGCCGAAGTTGCGATCTGTGAGGAGCATGGTGATAGCGCCTGCCAATACCGGAAGCGCCAGCAGAAGCATGAACGCCGTCACCAGCATCGCCCAGGCGAAAAGCGGCATCTTGTGTAGCGTCATGCCGGGTGCGCGCATGTTGAAAATTGTTGTTATGAAGTTGATTGCGCCGAGGATCGATGAAGCACCGGAGAGGTGAATCGAAAGGATGACTAAATCGACCGCCGGGCCCGGCTGGCCCGCAGTGGAATAAGGCGGATAGAGCGTCCAGCCGCCGCCATGGCCGAACGAACCGGGCGCACCCGGAACAAACATGGAAGTCACGAACAGGATGAAGGACGCAACGAGCAGCCAGAGCGAAATGTTGTTCATGCGCGGGAAGGCCATGTCCGGGGCACCGATCATGATCGGCACCATCCAGTTGCCGAAACCACCGATGAGGGCAGGCATGATGACAAAGAAGATCATCACCAGGCCGTGTGCACTGGCGAACACGTTGTAGGCGTTCGGATTGGCGAACAATTGGAGCCCTGGTTCCTGCAACTCGATTCTCACCGCTACCGATAGCGCGGTTCCGAGCACTCCAGCCGCCATCGAGAAGATCAGGTAGAGCGTGCCGATATCTTTGTGGTTGGTTGAAAGAAACCACCGGGTGAAAAAGTTCGGCGCATGGTGATGGACGGACGCTAATTTCTGCATGGCATGAGCGATCGGGCCACGGTCCGGTCATTCCTCCGTAATGATGACGTCCATTGGGATGTCGTGGGGTTGCGGATAGATCGAAGTCAGCCGGCTGCGGGCGTAACCGACGCCGATCACCAGCGGCTTGCGTCGCATCGCAGCGAGTGTCCGGTCGAAGAAACCGCCGCCATAACCAAGCCGATAGCTCGCCGCATCGAAACCGACGAGGGGAGCTATTACCACGCTTGGCTGCACCGCCGGCCCATTGGAGGGGACCAGGATATTCCAGGCTGCCCGCTCGAGCGGCTCGCCAGGACGCCAGGCCCGGAATTCGAGCGGCCAGCCTTTCCGGATGACGACCGGAAGCGCGATCTGCGCACCGCACCTGATACGTGCGGTCATCCAGCTTCGCAGGTCGGGTTCGCCCCGGATCGGCCAGTAGAGACTGATGAGGCGGCCCTCTAGGCTCCCAATGACCTTATCCAGCTTTTCCGCAATCCGGTCGGATAGCGCCCTGCGCTCGTCGGGCGGCACGCTACGCCGATCATCGATCAACCGCTTCCGTTCCCCTTTGCGCCAGCGGGCGATATCGCTCCAGGCGACCGGGTCAGACGGAGCATTATGCCCGCGATATCCCGGCTGGAGCTCATGCAAGAAGCACGGCGAGGAGGCGTATCGAGCCAATTCCAGCTTTTGTCAACGGCGGTGCAAAATCCGGCCACGCGGCGGCGCAAAACCAGGCCAGGTGGCAGTGGCCTGCGCCATGGCGCGCGCGCTTACCAATAGCTGGCGCGTGC
>NZ_BAABGS010000034.1:0-2828 GCF_039541695.1 Chelativorans composti
TCCCTCCTCCGCTACCATCGCTTGAAAATCCATAAAAATCAGGCAGTTAGTGCCGAACGGAGGTTCGGGCGACTGTGAGACATCTCACGCAGATGTATGCGGAGATGCCATGGCGCTGCCGTCCTACATGTCCCGGCGCGAGGGACGCTATTACCTGCAGATTCGACTTGCCCGGCCGCTGGCCAAGCTGGCTGGCGTTTCCCTGTTCAGGGTGTCTTTAAGAACCAGCGACTATCGTCAGGCGCGGCTGCGGCTCGCCGAATGCCTGGTTTGGGTTCACCGGATGAACGAAATCGATGACGCAGGTTATGCTGGCTTGTTCAGGATGAACATCCGCCAGCTTCGTGAATACGTGGCCGACGCCCTACCGTTGAGCGAGGAGCGTCTGGGCGCCCGCCGGATCTACGAAGAGATGCTCAAGAACCTGATCCGGCGCGCCAAGGCGGCGGGACACGATCCGGACATGGTGGCACCGGGGTTCCGGGAACTGTTCGAACGCTTCGTGCTCCAGAACGTGGAAGCGGAGGAGGGGCTCAGGCGCGCAGAAAGGATCCGGGAATACGAACGCGGCCGGGCGGACGTGCTCGCTGCCATCGAGCTCGGCGTACTTCCGCAGCAGGGGCGGCCGGTTCCGGGATATCCTTCGGCGGCGCACATTCACGCGACGGGCAACGTCGCCTCATTCTCACCAACCGTCTCCGGACCAGCCCTCGAAGCTCCTGGTCCAACAGGTGGGGCGCCAGGCGTGGTCCAGATGCCACGAGGGGAACTGGTGAATGCCGACAAGACGTCAGATCCTGTTCACCCGCAAGCCCCGCTCCGGTTCTCCGACGCCCTTGCTGCCTACGTCGAGGCCGACGAGAAGGCCAATGGAAACGCGGACGCCCGGTCGGTCGTGAAGCTTGTCGTTCAGTTCATCATCGACAAGATGGACGACCCTCTGCTTTCCGAATTCGACGAGGAAGCGGCCGCGCGAATTGACGCGATGCTGCCTGACATCCCCGATCGCAAGAACATCCCGCGCGAACACGTCAGTAGTCTCGCAGCGCGCTACGACTACGCGCAGAAGCATGGCTGGGACGGTCTGAAGCGCCTCACGGAAGCACGGCTGAGGAATGGCTATCACAATGCCCTGTTCCGCTTCTTCGGATGGCTGATCCAGAAGAAGCTCTACCTGCGCGAGATGCCCCGGTTCTCGAGGGTCAGCGATGAGAACCTCGTTTCCCTGGAGCGGGATGCGTTCTCTACGGACGAGGTGAGCAAGATTTTCTCGCTGCCCCTCTTCACCGGCTGCCTGAGCGCCGAGCGGATCTGGGTCGAGGGAAGGTGTCTCGTCCAGAACCACCTCTATTGGGGATACGCCATGTCGTTCCTCACGGGCGTTCGGCCCGGAGAGCTCGGACAGATCGAGCTCGATGACATCGAGGAGGAGCACGGGATCTACTACCTCCAGCTGCGTGCCTTCGATCCGAAGAAGGGACGCGTTGCGCGCAAGGAGGTGAAGCGGTTCAAGACCCCGGCGTCGCAGCGGACAATTCCGCTGCATCCCCTCATCCTGGACCTTGGACTGCTGGAACGGATCGAGGATCTGCGATCGATCGGCTGCCCGGTGCTGTTCCCTGAATGGGAACCCTATCCAAAACCGGGAGGTGAGATGCGATGGGGGCAGCCGCTGACGAAGAGCTTCCAGTATCTCAGGAGGAAGATCGGGATCGATCGCTTCGACGTGGCGCTCTACTCGTCCCGACACTGGTTCGCTCAGTTGATCGATGAGACCGAGATCAAGGATGCAACCCGGCGCAAAGTGATGGGCCATTCCGGCGGCAAGGACGTGGCGACGCGATATGGCCGGAAGCGGCGCCTGACCACTCGCGATCTCTCGGAGCTTGTCCAAATCTCTTCTCCCGAGATCGACGAGATGGGCCGTCTGTTGTTAAGCGCCAGGGAGCGTGCGGACCGAGGCGAACTGACGGTGCTGAAACCCTGGCTGACGCCGGCAAACTGGTCCAACTACTACAAGCGGAAGTTGCTGGGACAATGACCGATTGCGCCAATTGAATTGCACGATGGCCCATGCGGTGGGCCATTCTCCTGCAAATGCTGGCTCGCCAGGCGAATGATAAAGGCAGCGCCGCCTCGATTTGTCCTCGAAGCTCAACGAACCGCTTGGATGGGATTGCGCTTTGATGCTCACTCTCGCTGCCGCGTCCATCATCACCTGCCTGTCCCTCTCGGCCGTTGATGGCGACACAATCAAGTGCAATGGACAGAACAGGCGCTTGCTGGAGGCCTGGCTCGCCGAACATTTCAGGCGTTGATGCGCCCGAGATTGGAAAAGCCAAGTGCAACGGGGAGGAGTTCCTTGGCACGCAGGCCAAGAAGCGCCTTCAAGAACTCCTCAGCCTGAACGTGCGCATCGAGGCGTCAGGCGTGAAGGTGCTACGGGCGCGCTCTCGTGTGGGTGCGCCTACCCCCGCTGGCGAGGTGCTAGTCAGGGAAGGCTATGCCGGTGTGTGGGGGCCCGGCAAGGGGATCGACTGGTGGCAAGTGAGGGGGAAGGAGAACGAGAGACTGAGCCTGATCTGTGAAGCGGAGATCGGCAAGCGCTGGGAGGATGCACCCGATAAGAACAGCAGAAGTGCCGGAGATCGCCGATGAGTTCAAACGCGCCCTCTGCATGCCGAGGCCGACACGTCTACCCAGCGGAGCTCTATACTGAGTGCGATGATGTCCCGGGGCGTGGTGTAGCAGGATAGCGGCGGTCACCAGTGTTTTTCCGGTAGGGTCGGGTTGTTCAAGCTCAACCTGATGGAAAGTCCACCGATGAC
>NZ_BAABGS010000035.1:0-3021 GCF_039541695.1 Chelativorans composti
TCGAGCCTTCGGTTGGCAGCGTCGGTGACAGCTACGACAACGCGCTGGCCGAGACGATCAACGGGCTCTTCAAGGCCGAGGTCATCCACCGTCGGGGGCCCTGGCATGGAGTGCGATGGGAATAGGTGGTGGCCAGTTTTTCGTTCGGAGCCGGAGAGGGTTAAGCGGCGAATACTTATTGAAGAAGTTCACCGTGGGGCGATTGCTTTCGCACGCGACTTACGTAGGTACTATTCAAACAACATCGACGAAATTTTCATAGATTCGAATTTGGCGGAACGTGTATTCGAATCGTTCAGCACACATCCAGCAGCGATTGATGCAGCAATGTTTGTGGGCTGTCAGGTAGAAGACGCGGTGGGAGGGGCTGAGAAGAGATACATTATTTCGCCTAATGTGAATGATCCAATTGAACGATCGGTGTGGCGAGCAGGGGCTTTGGCCTTACAGAAGTCGGGGAAGAATGGCACCGGAAGAAGGCCGGATTCCGTCGCCAGCACGAAGGAGGCGGATAGCATCACCATGAATAGTGTTGGTAGTAGAATCGTATTAGAGAAGCTTGAGAAGCGGATCGTGGAAACATTTTTGGACGGAAAGAAGCGTCGCAAGTATGAGCGAGATCGTGACGCGTTCTTCCAAGATTCGAAATCCAAACTGGCGAAAGCCTGGTACAAGCTTACGGCGGCTTAGTATGGTGAAATGGAGAGAGGTCACCGAGCAGAGAATGAGCATGGCGAGTTACTCGCCATGCTGGACGCCTGTCGAAGCTGCGGCCTAGGACGGTGAAACGGATCGCGAACGAACGGCGATGGTTGATGCCCTTGAGAAGCACGTAGGAAAGGTGGACGTTGCGCATAACCGCCAGCGTGGAGGAAATCTTCCACTTCGCCTACATCGAGGCGTCCCGCTACTATAGCCCGAAGCTTGGCAGGGCCTGCGAGATCGAGGATCTGATCGCGTATCTCGCTGAGAACACCGGCTTCAGGAAGAATGATGGGGACCGAATGGCCGCGTGACGCTTTACCTGCCCGCCGTCCGTGCCGGCTCACCTCCGGTGGCGGGTCGGCTGGAGGGCCGGCCAGCCGGAAGGCGGAGCGGGCGCGGCGGGCCGAACGAATCGGAGTGTCCGGGGCGGGGGAATGGGAACCTTTTCATGAGAACGGCGGACCGGACGACGGATCGCCGCATGATGCTGTGTAGCCTCGGATCCGGTCCGTTTCGGAACGTGCCGGGAGCGGCAGACAAAAGGTCGCAGCCTGCTGCGCCGATGCTCCCGTGCAGGCTCGTTAGCCCCGTTTACACGTGTCACCGGGGCAGTCCGAGGCGGACAGAATTGCAATTTCAGGTTGAAATGCGGGAGTCGGCATCTGTCCCGAGGCCTGGGCTCGAAGAAGCCTGTGGTTGAGGCGGTTTCGGGAGAAGAAAGCCCTGGTTTCTCACCCGGAATGAAGGAGACGGCGGGAAGGCGGTGACGCCATCGGGACCCTCGTGGCGGGGGGCTGCTGCCGGTCCGCCAGGCGCGCGCGGCACGCCTGCATGGCGCTGATGACGGGCCTGCTGTCCAGGCATTCCGGTCGCCGGTGGCTTTGCCCGGCCGTTGCGCGCTTCTGCCATTGGGCGAGCGCCGTCATGAGCCGGCAAGCGCCCAGGGTCCTGGACGCATGGCGCCTGCCCATGCTCGCGATGGGACTGTGCGAACGTGGCCCGGTCTGAATTGTGTGGCGGCGGATGATGACACAACCTGCGCAACTGCAGGGTTGTCTTGTCAGAAGGTTTCAAATCTGAGCCTATAATCGATTGAACGACCCGGGCCGGACCGATCGTGTTTTCCCACAGAGTCGGCTTTCCACCTTGACGGAAAATTTTAGTCCGGCTTCAATTTTAGTCGCACTAAAAAATGACGGGGAAGGGGATGAATGAACCGCATCGGATGAAAGGCAATGAGACGACCGACCCGGTTCCGCTCGGCGTTCGCCTGCGGGAGCGGCGCCGTCAGATCGGGCTCACGCTGAAGGATGTGGCGGATGGGGCCGGGCTTTCGGTGGGGTTCATATCCCAGATTGAACGCGGGATTGCGTCCCCGTCGCTGTCGTCGCTCGTTGCAGTGACCAGGGTCCTGGGCGTTGATGTGGGCGAGTTTCTGTCACAACCGCGCATTGAATCCCCCCTTACGCGGCACAATGAGCGCCCAGTGTATGCCATCGGCGGAAACCCGATGACCTATGAGCGTATATCGGCGAGTTTCCCGGGCGCGGTCCTGCACAGTGTGATCATGCACGAGCCGCCGGGCCATCGAAACCCGCCCATCACCCACGAAGGTGAGGAGATCATGTTCGTCCTCGAAGGGACGATCACCGTCGAGCTCGATGGCGAAATTACAATTCTGGAGAAGAACGACTCCATTCACTTCCACTCTTCCCGCCGTCATGCGACGTGGAACCATTCTGACCAGCCCGCGACGATTCTGTGGGTCGGTACGATGGATGTCTTCGGCGAGCATCCGGCCACGAATGAGACGCGGGCCGCGGGGGCGGCAGCGCACGGTTCAGACAAGCAAACGAAGAGCGACACATAAGGGGGATTATCATTATGCGCTCAGCCAGACTCTTCGCACTAGCTCTCATGGGGGCAACGGCCCTTGCCGGTCTCGCTGCGGGACCGGCCGCGGCCCAGACCGTTCTGCGGCTCGATGAGGTCGCCGTCGGCGAATTGGACCCGGCCAAGGCCACCGACTATGCCGACTCCATTCTGATGTTCAACGTTTACGATACGCTGGTGCTGCCGAAGCAGGGCGAACCCGGCTATGCCCCGCACCTTGCCGAGGGCTGGGAGGCCGATGGCAACGACTTCGTCTTCACCCTGCGCAAGGACGTCAAGTTCCAGAGCGGCAATCCGCTCACCGCCAGCGACGTGGTGTTTGTCAACGGCGGTGCAAAATCCGGCCACGCGGCGGCGCAAAACCAGGCCAGGTGGCAGTGGCCTGCGCCATGGCGCGCGCGCTTACCAATAGCTGGCGCGTGC
>NZ_BAABGS010000036.1:0-3339 GCF_039541695.1 Chelativorans composti
CGGACTATCTGCTCGTCGCTGTATCGCGTCTTCTTCATATGCCTCTCACTCTCTGAGAGGCCATTGTCTCAAGTTACCTTGGATCGAAAAAGCCGGGACAGGTCACATGACGAGGCCGGAAAGAGCAACCCGAAATACTTTGGATTTGACGGTGCCCGAAAGCGCTTCCTGAAATTCTTTCCCAACGGCTTCCAAACTGCCGAATATGTAGAGAAGGAGCGCGACTACAAGCTGGCGGCGAAGAAGAGGCTCGACGAGACCGTTCCGCTCGAGAAGGCCGCCGACGGAAAGGGTTTTGGCGAGGCGGTGCTTGCCGTGTTCCGCTTCACGAACATGCTCTCGCCCTTCGAAAAGACGCGCCTGCAGGATGTGCTGCGCGGGCCTCATGCTGACGATTTCATCCGGGCCGCCGCGCGCTTTACGCTGGAGGGCGGGAAGACACACCTTCTGGCTATGGAGCAGGCCTTGAAGCCACACGATAGCGCGAAATGGACAGTCGTGACCTATCTGCCCTTTCTGTGGCGTCCCGAGACACACATGTTTCTCAAACCCGAAACAACGAAGGACTTTGCTGGCCGCGTCGGCCATCGCTTCGCAGAGGAATACGAGGCAAAGCTTCACCTACCGGTTTATGAAAGCCTGCTCGATCTCGTCGCGAAAACCCAACGGGAACTGGTCGACATGGACCCGCGGGACCGCATCGATATCCAGAGTTTCATCTGGGTTGTGGGCAACTACCCGGAACGCGGCGAAGGCGCTTCTGAGTAGAGGCGCAGGATTGACGACCAGAACGAGGGGACACGAGGGTGACCATGATGCTGGATCCGCATTGGCAGGCAGCTGTCCGCACTCGACTTGTCGAGACGCGGAGGCGCGATCCGATCGGCCTTTCCGCGCGATACTGACATCGTAAACGAGCAACTCAATACAAACCCATCACGTTGGTACCTGACGGGGTATCTCGTGCCCGTACCAGTAGATGGTGATGACACGGCCGATGCCGGACGGAGATTGGAGACCCAGTCATCGACGGAATGGAGCAGACGGATCCGCCCCCCGGATCCGCCCTCGCTGCGATGATCCTGACCAGACAAACCAGCTCTACGGAAACCATTGGCACAATCACCTTGCGAGCTGACCGTTCTGGTTGATGCCCGCACCGAGACTGGATATGAACGTTACCTGGAGCGATTAAGTCGCAGAACCGCCCCTGCCACCAGAGTTTTCAAGGACGATGCTGCGGCTTTCCATTCCAGCCATCGCAATGTTTTCTGGCAGCGCCCTGACTCAGGCAAGCGTTTCTATCCAGGTTCCGAAACCGGGCGAACGATTTCGTAGTGTTCTTGAAGATTTGGCAAACAGGCAAAGGTCCTGCGGGGACTGGCCGTCGAAGCATTCACCCGCCCCTACATCCTGCCCCGACCGGACGGCAACACCGCGGGTGTGGTGACGTTAGGCACAGCTTCTTCGTCCCGCAGCAGAAACTGTGCCCGCGATGGAAGTTTGACTCCAGAGAACGGAGCGCAGACAAAGGTCTACGGCGGAGGCGAATCTAACTGTCCTTGGCAGCCTTGATCCAATCTCGCGCGACCGTAATAAATGCCGCCGCCGTCTCTCCGTTCAGGCGTTGTAGAGGAAAACTAGGATACCCATCATCCCTGTTGTTGGAGAGACGGCCAACGGCGCTGACAAAACGATCGAAGAATGCTTTCCGAGGTTCGTCATCCATCCAAACTTTCGCATTGCCAAAATGTATGCACACGGTTCCTTGCTTCTGAACACTCAGCGGGCTTCTTTCCTGTTCGCCCTTCTTCACAATAACTCCCGCCGATCCCTGAGTTTTCCGGGGAATACGCCACTCCCCGCCGAGCTCGTCCACTAATGAAGTTAAGTGCTGCAAGGCTTGTGTATAGTCCTCGCCAAGCGGAGCAATCCA
Organism: Chelativorans composti; assembly: GCF_039541695.1. Lineage (NCBI taxonomy): Bacteria > Pseudomonadati > Pseudomonadota > Alphaproteobacteria > Hyphomicrobiales > Phyllobacteriaceae > Chelativorans > Chelativorans composti. Next base: position 1,937 of record NZ_BAABGS010000036.1, read on the forward strand.
TGTTTCAAACCACTCAGACGGCGATGATGCGCTGTACAACGGCGTGACTATCCTCTTGGCGTTTGCACGCTCGGTTGCGCCGATAATGCGAGGAACCAGAGTTCGCAATCCGCCATCGCCCTCAAAATATCTGAGCTCGACTGCGTAGACATCAGCTATCATTTGTTCGTTCATGAACTCTACGATCCGTGCGAGTTCCGCGGGGATCTGATCGGCCACAAAAACCAGTTTCAAGCGTCCGGCACGAAAGTTGTCATCCACTCGGGACCAAAAGGCACTGTAGTCGGCGTCCGAGCCCAGAAAACGGCTGAGTTGCTCGTCAGGGTCGAACCCAAGCTTCTCACAGCTCTGAGCAAAGATTTGAGCTACCCTTCCGTTCGGCCAATACGCCACTGCGTTCGCTGCATAGTCAAGCATTTGACCCACGACTTCACGACGAATTCTCGTATCGGCCGCCCGCTTAACCTCAACAAGAACAGGTACTGCGTCCCTGGTGACAAAAAGATGATCAAGGGACCAGCGGCCAGCGCCCGACTCTGCATCAGAAATGGGATGTTCCCTTTGAATCAGCAGCAGGTCGCCGTTACCTCCAGAAATCGTGTCGGGAAAGCGTTGGATCAGCTCCTGAAGCGAATTCTCGCTCGGAGGTAGAGCAGCACGCATCTTGGTTAGTTCACCGTCAGCATTTACGACGAAAATGGATTGCTGGGAAGCCATGTTTTCCTCATCTAGAGTACAGCGAAGCTAATGCTTTTTCCTGGAAACTTGGTGAGGTTGCTGTTGGATTTCCCATTGATTGCAGAGTTGAGGTCATCCAGATCCTCGATTCAATTCGAACGCCATTCGAGACAGTATTGGAGGAGGAATAGCACATGCAAGAGCCAGCGGCTTTGCAAGAGACGCAGGTCATTTGCTGCGGATGCCCCATCTTCCCCATTTGAATAAACGGGATCACCATCTCGCGAACTCAATACCAGGAGAGCTGCATTTGCCCCTGTACAATAGCAGAAGCCTAAGGGGACTGTCTTGAGATCTACACGCAACTTAGGTCGGAAGCACGCCTCACTGAGCGCTCTCCGGGCAGAAAGCGAAACCTCGTGGTTCATGTGCCTGGAACCCTGCAGCGGCTCCCACTGGCACCGGCATTCGGCCAATGGGCCCGAATCACAAGAAGGCTACCTCCTCACTCCCTGCCCCACCCTCCACACGCCGTTTCCTTCTGAATCGTTTTTCTCGAAACCTGAAACGCTTATCCAGACATCTGAATCGGAAATATCAAGTTCTGAATCGAATTACCGCTGTCAACGGCGGTGCAAAATCCGGCCACGCGGCGGCGCAAAACCAGGCCAGGTGGCAGTGGCCTGCGCCATGGCGCGCGCGCTTACCAATAGCTGGCGCGTGCC
>NZ_BAABGS010000037.1:0-3702 GCF_039541695.1 Chelativorans composti
CGTGACGATCTCGTCGGGCTTGTGTCGCTTGTTGGCCATTGTGGTCCTCCTTCATGGTCAAAACCATACTTCAAGGTGGACCCGTTCAATGGGGGTGGATCAATCCGATCGTTCAGATCACTTTCGGTCCGGTTGAGGGTATCGACAAGGACTCCCTGTACCAGTATTTCGATTATTACGGTGCGGAGGGCATGAGCTGCGGCAGTGTTCCGCAGATGACCGTCTCGTTCAACAACACCGTGACGACCAAGAAGGACGGGGAAACATACAGCTACCCCGGCAGCGTGGACATTGACAGCGCGGGACCGTGTCCCACGACGCTGACAGACGTCACCACGTCAGCGATCATAACCTACAACTAACTTAAGCCCTGCCCCGCTACGCAAGCGAACCATCAGTCTCCGGTTCGCTTGCCAGCGGGGACAAACGATCCTGCCTGATTTCAGGACGAAGCTACCGGCAAGAGGCTTCGCGGACTCAGCGGCCTGTGAACTGCGGCTTGCGCTTTGCGAAGAAGGCTTCGAGCGCCTCAGGGAAATCAGCCGTTTCGGTGCAGGCGAGGAATGCCTCTGCCTCGGCGTCGAGCTGCCCGGCATAGGCGCGCTCAAGCGACTGGCGGATCAGCGCCTTCACATGGGCTTGCGCCACCGGCGCACCTCCGGCAAGGCGCGCGGCAAGGGCCGAAGTCTCGGCTTCAAGCGCATCAAGCGGGACAACCCGGTTCACGAGACCGAGCTGCAGCGCCTCGTCCGCCTTTACCATGGGACAGAGGAGAGCGATCTCGAGCGCCCTGCGATAGCCGACCAGTCGCGCCAGCGCCCAGGTGCCGCCACAGTCGCCGGGAACGCCGACGCGGGGATAGGCAAAGTTGAAGACAGTATCCTCGGCAGCCACCACGAAATCGAAGCCAAGCGCCAGCGACAGCGAGCCCCCCGCCACCGCGCCCTTCACACTGCCGATGGTGATGAACGGCGCGTTGTCGAGCTTCTTCAGCACCTCGTGCAGGGGCAGGATCAGCCGTTCGGCGGCGCCGCGCTTGTCCTGCGCCCGGCGGAAATAATCGAGGTCGCCGCCCGCGCCAAAGGAAGCACCCTCGGCGCTGAAGACGACCACGCGGATATCCTTCGCCTCGAGAACGCGGGAGACGGCGGCGCCCAGGGCAGCGGTCGTCTCGAGGTCGAGAACATTGCGGCGCTCGGGCCGGTTCAGCCGGATCTCCGCAATGCCATCGCGCATGGTCAGTATGACAGGCTCGCTCATGGTTCCTCCCTCTACCCCGTCATTGCCCCTGGCCGCCGTCAATCATTGCGGCGGCGGCCCTCCAGAAGATCGAGCACGGTGCGCGCGCATTCGAGCACGTTGCTGCCCGGGCCGAAGATGGCGGCAACACCCTGCTGGTAGAGGAACTCGTAGTCCTGGCGGGGAATGACGCCGCCGCAGACGACGATAACGTTCTCCGCGCCACGCTTCTTCAGCTCCTCGATCAGCTGGGGGACCAGCGTCTTGTGGCCGGCGGCGAGTGAGGAAGCGCCAACCACGTGGACCTTGGAGGCGATCGCCATGTCGGCGGCTTCCTCGGGCGTCTGGAAGAGCGGACCGGCCAGAACCTCGAAGCCGATATCGTGGAAGGCAGAGGCGATGACCTTGGCGCCGCGGTCGTGGCCGTCCTGACCGAGCTTGGCGATCATGACGCGCGGCTTTTCCTTGAGCTTCTCGGCCACGCCGCGCAGGCGGTCAACCACCGTCTGATATTCCGGATCATCCGCATAGGAGCCGCTGTAAACCTTCTCCACGATCACCGGCGTAGCGACGTTCTCATTGAAGGCGCGACGCAGAGCGTCGGAAATCTCGCCCACGGTCGCGCGATGGCGTGCGGCCTCGACGGCGGCCTCGAGCAGGTTGCCCTCGCCGGAGCGGGCAACCTGTTCCAGCGCGGCAAGCGCAGCCTCGACGCGCTTCGGATCGCGCTGGCGCTTGACCTTCTCCAGGCGGGCGACCTGGGCCTGGCGGACGGCGGTGTTGTCGATCTCAAGGATCGGCACCTCCTCCTCGTTGTCGGGCCGGTACTTGTTGACGCCGACGATAACGGTCTCGCCGCGGTCGATCGCCGCCTGCTTGCGGATCGCAGCCTCCTCGATCATGCGCTTGGGCAGGCCCGACATGACGGCCCTGGTCATGCCGCCCATGGCCTCGATCTCCTCCATCAGCGCCCAGGCCTTGTCGGCAAGCTCCTTGGTCAGGCTCTCGATATAATAGGAGCCGGCGAGCGGATCGACGACCTTGGTGACGCCTGTCTCGTGCTGGAGGATGAGCTGCGTGTTGCGGGCAATGCGGGCAGAGAATTCCGTCGGCAACGCGATCGCCTCATCGAAGGAATTGGTGTGCAGCGACTGGGTACCGCCAAGCACCGCCGACATGGCCTCGAAGGCTGTGCGGATGATGTTGTTATATGGGTCCTGCTCCTGCAGCGACACACCGGATGTCTGGCAGTGGGTGCGCAGCATCAGGGACGATGGCTTCTTTGGCTCGAACTCCTCCATCACGCGGGTCCAGAGCAGGCGGGCGGCGCGCAGCTTCGAGATCTCCATGAAGAAGTTCATGCCAATGGCGAAGAAGAAGGAAAGCCGGCCGGCAAAATCATCGACGTTGAGCCCCTTCTTCAGGGCCGCGCGGACATATTCGCGGCCGTCGGCAAGCGTGAAGGCCAGCTCCTGCACAAGCGTCGCGCCAGCTTCGTGGATGTGGTAGCCGGAAATGGAGATGGAGTTGAACTTCGGCATCTCCTTCGCGGTGTATTCGATGATGTCCGCAACGATCCGCATCGAAGGCTCGGGCGGATAGATGTAGGTGTTGCGGACCATGAACTCCTTCAGAATATCGTTCTGAATGGTGCCGGAAAGCTTCTCGCGCGGCACGCCCTGCTCCTCGCCCGCGACGATGAAGTTTGCGAGGATCGGGATGACCGCGCCGTTCATGGTCATGGAGACGGAGACCTGATCGAGCGGGATGCCGTCGAAGAGGATCTTCATGTCCTCGACGGAATCGATGGCGACACCGGCCTTGCCCACATCGCCGACCACGCGGGGGTGGTCGCTGTCATAGCCGCGGTGGGTGGCAAGGTCGAAGGCCACGGAGATGCCCTGCTGGCCGGCCGCGAGGGCCTTGCGGTAAAAGGCGTTGGATTCCTCGGCGGTGGAGAAGCCAGCGTACTGGCGGATTGTCCAAGGACGGCCGGCATACATGGTCGCGCGCGGACCGCGGACGAAAGGCTTCATGCCGGGGAGCGAATCCAGGTGCCCGATGCCCTCGAGGTCCTCGGCGGTGTAGAGAGGCTTCACCTCGATGCCCTCGGGCGTGTTCCAGACGATGGTATCCGGCGAGCGCTTGAGCTCCTTCTCTGCCAGCTCATGCCATTTCTCAATCTTTGGAGCCATCTGTGCTGCTTTCTCTTCTCTCCGCGGGCAGGCTATCAACGATCTGCCCATCGTCCGAACTGACTTGTGCCACCGTCTCCGCCCTTTTACGGCGGAAAAATCATGTGACCTTAGCATGGGTTCATGGCCGGCAGATGATGTCCGCCGGCCATGATGAAACTAGAGCGCCTTTTCGAGCTCGGGGAGGATCTGGAAGAGGTCGCCGACGAGGCCGTAGTCGGCGACCTGGAAGATCGGCGCCTCCTCGTCCTTGTTGATCGCCACGATC
>NZ_BAABGS010000038.1:0-3780 GCF_039541695.1 Chelativorans composti
TGAAATATCTGCTGGCAGCGGTGGAGTGCGGAAGCCTCGGCAAGGCCGCCGCACAGCTCGGCGTGGCCACGTCCGCACTCAGCCAGCAGATCAGCCGGCTCGAAAGCGAGCTGTCCACACGCATCCTGGTGCGCAGCGCGTCCGGCGTGACGCCCACGGAGGCGGGGGCGCTTTTCTGCCAGCATGCGACGCTCGCGCTGAGGCATCTTGATTCCGCGGTGCAGGCGGCGCAAGGCGCGCGGCTGTCGGGCCTCGTCTCGCTCGGCCTCGCGCCGACGACGTCCTCGGTGCTGGCGCTGCCGCTCATACAGGCGATGAAACGGCGTTACCCGCATATCCGCCTGCAGCTGGTAGAGGGCATGTCCGGGCACCTGTCTGCCATGCTCAAGTCCCGCCAGATCGATCTTGCGATCCTGTTCAACCCGGAGACGGGCTTTCCCATCCGCGACGTGATGCCTCTCCTGGATGAAACCCTGTTCCTGATCGGACGCAGCGAGGTGTTGCAGCAAGCAGGCATCGAGCCCGGCACCGAGCAGCTGTCACTCGAACAGGTGGTCGCGCTGCCGCTTATCCAGCCCAGCAAGGGGCATGGATTGCGGGACAGTCTGGACCGTGCGTTTGCCAATGCCGGGTCCAGCCCGAACGTCCAGATGGAGATCGACTCGCTTGCGGTCATCATGGATGTCGTTTCGGCAGGTCTCGGCGCCACGATCCAGCCCGGCGCCGCACTCACGCGCGACGCGACGAGGAAGCTCGCGGTCATCCCCATTGCTATGGAAGAAGTCCGCCGCAGCAACCTGCTGGTGAGCCTGCCCGACCATGAGCTGTCACCGGCGACCCTGGTTCTCAGGGCACAGCTTCGCAAGGTGGTGGCGAAACTGGTCAGGGACGGCCGCTGGCTTGGCGCGAAGCTTCACGAAAGCGAATAGCCCGCTTCATACGCGGCTCAGATGGCGGAAGGCCGCTGCCGCCTCGCGAATAGCGCACGGGAAGATCCCCCGTTACTTGCCAAGCCCGAAAGCGATGCGAATCCAATGAAGCCGCCGTCTGAGGAGGCGCGAGGGGAATTAAGTCTTCACGAAATCTGAAGAGGTGTTCACGAGCCGACGATGGTCGGACCTGCCGGATTTCCCTAGAGGTGAGGGAAAGACACGTCTTCAGGGAGTTCACATGTCGATCGATGTGCTGGTCATCGGCGGAGGCAACGCGGCACTCTGCGCTGCCCTTACGGCAAGGGAGGCCGGCGCTTCCGTTCTGATGCTCGAGGCAGCCCCCAGGGAGTGGCGTGGCGGAAATTCGCAGCACACCAGAAACCTGCGCTGCATGCACGACGGTCCGCAGGATGTGCTGGTGGACGCCTATCCGGAAGAGGAGTTCTGGCAGGACTTGCTGAAGGTCACGGGCGGCAGGACCAATGAGGAACTGGCGCGCCTCGTCATCCGGACGACCGCCACCTGCCGCGACTGGATGCGCAAGCATGGCGTGCGGTTCCAGCCGGCCATGGCGGGTACGCTGCACGTCGCGCGCACCAATGCGTTCTTCATGGGCGGCGGCAAGGCACTGGTGAATGCCTACTATCGCAGCGCGGAGCGGCTCGGCGTCAAAGTGCGCTACGAGACCCCGGTGAAGGAACTGGTTCTCGACGGCGACCGCTTCGTCGCGGCCATCACCGTGTCTGGCGAGCGCATAGAGGCCAGGTCGGCGGTGCTGGCCGCCGGGGGCTTCGAGTCCAACCGCGAATGGCTTCGCGAGGCCTGGGGGCAGAACGAGAGGGGCGAGTGGCCGGCCGAGAACTTCCTGATCCGAGGCACCCGCTTCAACCAGGGTGTGCTGCTCAAGTTCATGATGGACCAGGGCGCGGACATCATCGGCGACCCGTCGCAGGGCCACTGCGTGGCCATCGACGCGCGTGCGCCTCTCTATGACGGCGGCATCTGTACCCGCATCGACTGCGTGCCGCTCGGCGTGGTGGTGAATCGCAATGGCGAGCGCTTCTACGACGAGGGCGAGGACTTCTGGCCCAAGCGCTACGCCATCTGGGGTCTGCTGGTTGCAGGGCAGCCCGGGCAGATTGCCTATTCCATCATTGATCAGAAGGTGATCGGCCGCTTCATGCCGCCGGTGTTCCCTGGAATCGTGGCGAACACGCTACCGGAGCTCGCCGAGAAGATCGGCGTGCCGGTGGACATGTTCATGCGGACGCTCAACGCCTACAACGCGGCCTGCCAGCCTGGGACGTTCGACCACACGATCCAGGACGACTGCCGCACGGAAGGTCTTGCGCCGCCCAAGACCCACTGGGCGCGGCCGATCGACAAGCCGCCGTTCTATGCCTACGCGGTGCGGCCGGGCATTACCTTCACCTACCTGTCGCTAAAGACCGACCGCACGGCCGCCGTGCGCTTCGGCGACCGCCCGAGCCCGAACCTGTTTGTGGCGGGCGAGATGATGGCGGGAAACGTGCTCGGCAAGGGCTATACGGCCGGTGTCGGCATGTCGATCGGCACCACGTTCGGCCGGATTGCCGGATCGGGCGCTGCTGCCGTCGCTCTCAAGAATTCCTAATCGGGGGTGCCATCCATGACTGCTTATGAAAACGCGGCTCCGATCGTTGCCCGGAGCACTCCGATCCCGGAGGCGGGCGCTCCGGAAGCCGACGCCAATGTTGCCGAGGTGGATCGCATCCTGCACATCTGCAACGCCTGCCGGTATTGCGAAAGCTATTGCGCGGTATTCTCGGCCATGACCCGCAGGCTGGATTTCAACCTGGCGGACGCGCACTATCTGGCGAACCTGTGCCACAACTGCTCGGCCTGCCTCTATGCCTGCCAGTACGCTCCGCCGCACGAGTTCGGCGTGAACCTGCCCAAGGCGCTGGCCCGCGTCCGCCGCGACACGTATATCGAATATGCGTTCCCGAGAGCCTTTGGCGAGCTCTACCGCCGCAACGGCCTGGCGGTCGCAATGGCGGTGAGCTTCGGAATAGCGCTCTTCCTCATTGCTGGTATCGCGACCCAGGGCCGGTTGTTCATTCCGGGCCTCGGCGCTGACTTCTATGCCGTGTTCCCGCACAATACGCTGGCGCTTCTGTTCGGCGCCACGGCTGCCTGGGCGCTGATCGCGCTTTGTGTCGGTCTCGTCCGCTTCTGGCGACAGGTGTCCGCCCCGGATGAATCGCTTGCCAATCCGGCGGCGATCGGCGAGGCGACGACATCTGTGCTGACGCTCAAATATCTGGACGGCGGCCATGGCGATGGCTGCAACAACGAGGACGACGCCTTCACCCTGTGGCGCCGGCGCTTCCATCACCTGACCTTCTACGGCTTCATGCTTTGCTTCGCATCGACCTCGGTGGCGACGCTCTATCATTATGTGTGGGGCCTCGAGGCGCCGTATCCGCTGTTCAGTCTGCCGGTCGTGCTCGGCACCCTGGGCGGCCTTGGACTGATCGCGGGGCCGGCCGGGCTGTTCTGGATGAACCTGCGCCGCAACGACCTTCAGATCGACGAGCGGCAGAAATCCATGGACCGGGGTTTCATCGCGCTGCTCTTCTTCATCAGCCTCACGGGTCTTGCCCTGCTGGCGCTGCGCGAGACGGTCGCAATGCCGTTTCTGCTCGCCCTTCACCTAGGGTTCGTGATGGGCTTCTTCCTCACGATCCCCTACGGCAAGTTCGCCCATGGCTTCTACCGCACCGCTGCGCTCCTGAAGCACGCGATCGAGAAGCGGATGCCGAACCCGATCCAGGCAGGATCCGACTGACAGACGTGGCGCCGCCCC
>NZ_BAABGS010000039.1:0-3875 GCF_039541695.1 Chelativorans composti
GCGCGGGCGGCCCTGCAACCCCAACCAGCGATGCCGCCCGCGCTGGCGCCACGACCATCATTGCACTAACAATCAAATTGGACCCGTCCGTGGGGGCCGATCACCCTGCGGAATGACGCCAAGGGCGATGGCGGTCTGCATGTCCGCCCGGCCTCGCTCGTAGTGCCGGATATTCTCGATTCGCCTCAGCCACGCCTCTGCCTCGACGTTCTGTGCCACGAAGCGATTGAAGAGGGTGATCAGTGTGGGGGCAAGAACCACATCTGTAGACAAACCCAGTCTGGATCTAATCTCTGGAAAACTGGTGTCAGACTGGTGCGAGCCGTGAACCAGATCAAAAGATCACTCGTCCGACTGTCTGATCTAGCGTCTAAGTGTTTGAATTTTAATGGAAATTTATGGTAGCGGAGGAGGGATCGGAACCTCCAAAAGGCGCTAAGTCCTTGTTAAAGGACCGGAAAAATCATGACTTCTCACGCCATTTAATGGATAAACTAGTACATGAATCTCAACTGACCATCAAGAAATTTTCCCGTCATTGCGTTAGGGGAGGGAGTCTACGGTCTTCTCAGCACGGTTCAGGTCATCGTCTTCTCGGCCATTAAGGGGGGACGGATGTTGGAGTTTGCTGTCGTCGATGGCTTTAGCAAACGGCGTGATTGTAGGGATGGCTATTCGCCCTTGGGGAGAACGCAGAGCTGGTCGACGTGGAGGATACCGGGGAGGCAATGCTGAACCGCGCCGGGTTTGCCGGCAATTGATCTCGATTTGAAATAAGTTGCGGTCATTCGATTCAGAATTGGATACTTCCGATTCTGAGGTCTGGATAAGCGTTTCAGGTTTCGAGAAAAACGATTCAGCAGGAAACGGCGTTTGCGGGGCGGGCAGGGGGGTAGGGAAAGTCGCCTGCGGTCGCAGCACTTGGCTGAAGAGCGGTGCCAGTGTGAGCCGCGCCAGGGGCTCCAGGCACATGAACCATGAGTTTCGCCCTCTGCTAGGAAAGCGCTCAGTGAGGCGTGCTTTTGACCAGGTTCCGATCGAGACTGCAGCTCTCCGGTATTGAGGCGCAAGATTGCCGCTCTTGTTTCCAGGAGTGGGAAGATGGGAGATCATTGGGGGAGAAACCCGTCGCCTGTGCAAACATTGTTTGCTTTCTCATCTGCTATTCCCCCCATTACTCCTTCAAACGCCGTTTGCACCTGAATCGAAAATTTCGAACTTGCCGGCATGCCTTTGGGGGGGCGTTGCTGACGGGCTGCTGCGCTGCTGCATCCAATCCGCTTCTGAACAGAGAGCGGATTGGCGCGGCCTTCGATGCTACCGGTCGGATCATCGGCTGCCGCCATTGATCATGCTGGCTACTCGTCCTCCCGATCGTACAGTCTGAGGGGAAAATCCAGCCAGAAGCCTGTTTCTGCCTCTGCCTCAGACTGAGACTCCGCTGCAGCCTTCTCAAGCTCCTCCCGCACCGTGTCCTGGAACCGGCAGAGCACGTCGTTCAGCGACCGGCCTAACCCGGGGGTACCAAAGAGCTGATCGATCTCGCTCACACGATAGACGCCTTGCATGGGGTCTGACGCTCTGTCCGAACAGTCGATGATCGCCATTCCGACAGCCGTGCATGGCCAGGGAAGGTTCCTTGGGTCCTGGGAAAGCCTGTCCACGGCCGACAATGTGGCGGCCATGAACCGGCAGCGCCGTTCTGCGAATGAAGCGGAACTCGTGTCCCAGACGTGGTCGACGAAGAGAATTCGCTGCGCCATCCCGTCGAACACCACCCAGACAGGACGGCCGTAGGTCCCGACCGGTTTCTGTTCGTCTCCAGAAGGCAGGCGGGGCAGGTTTTCCCAGCTTCCACGTTTTACGTGCTCGAGAGGCGAGCTGAAAATACAAGGTCCGTTCTTGTCGGACTCCACGACTGTCAGGTCTGCGGTCCGCAAGAGTGCCGGAAAGACGCGATTGAACAGATTGTCTTTCCCGTCCAGCGCCGACTGACCGACAGAGACTATTGAAGAGAACCTGTCCAGGAAGGGATCACGTCTGGCAAGCGAAGCGCGCACCCGGTCGATTTCCTCCTTGAGGAACATGTCAAGCAAGGTCTCGAGTGTGGCGTCATCATGCTGTTTCTCTTCATGCATGCATGGGCAAAGCATTGCTGTTCATCCTCCATGAATTGGGAACCAGGCTGGTCAACGTCGGGCAGAGAGCAGGTTGGCCCCCTCCCTGCCGGTCATCGATGGCAGGCTGTTCCAGCCCGGTATCGGAGCGATCTGTTCGGCACTCAGTCGATGTCGTCGGGAATGGGGCCTGCGGGTTTGCCCAGGCGATAGAAACGCGAATAGGTGCGGGTAAAGCCGAGCTTGAGGTCGATGTACCAGAGCTCGGAGGTAATCCCTCCCGGTACAAGGCTGCCGAGGATGGGATGGCCATGCATCGTTCCCTCAAGTCAGACCGCCTTGCGGTAGCCGAAACGCCAATTGTCAATGAGGGGCGCATCCTCCAGCTCTGACTTGTCCGGCTGCTCGCCGCGCTGCAGCCGCTCGAGGTCGTGCAGGAGGGATCGCAGCGCATTGATCTGCTCGGCCATCCACTCCGCGTCGAAAACGCCGTCACGTGCAATCACACCCATGCCGAGTGTCCTTTCGCTAGAATATTGACGCGCGCACACGCCATCCTCGCGCGCGAAGGCATGGCCACGCTGGTCAGGTTTCAGGTTGAGATGTCGGGAGCTCGCCTGAGGGTCTTAACGACCAGGCGAACGCAGGGCGGAGCGGCTGCTATGTACGCCGTCGTGACAAGTGGGTGTCACAAGCTCGCCGGGAGGCTTCAAATGATGGAAGAAACCGGGTATCAGCAGACATAGCTTGGCTCCTTGTTACGGAAGGGCTGAGTCAGTCTCCATCGTGGCGTTGGCGCGCCACGGTGGAGACGCCTCCTCAGAGGCTGTGAGGAGTATTGCCGGTACTTTTCCGCCCGGCAAGAGGGTTGAGCCAATTCTGCTAAGTCCCGGATGTTGCCGGTTTTTTTCAGCTTGAACCTGGAAATGCTCGAGAGCCAGTGCCGGCAGGGGTTTTACGCGTTCGGCGCTCTCCGCGGGGGAATTGGACACGTGGAAAGTTATCCACAGAAAACTGCTCCAGCGCTAGCGAAGGCTCGTCAACACCCTTCTTCCATTGCCCATCTTCGGGCGGGGTCACCCTGCGAAACAACACAGCGGCTGAGCTTTGCTTACCTTCTAGTCAGCACTGGCGCTCAATCCTGAGCCCCACTGGCAGAGGCAGTCGACGTTTCGGAACCGTCATCGGCGACAGGCCACAGCAGGTGAACCTTCTGCCTGAATTCCCATCGGTTCCTGGTATACTTATCGATCAGATCTTCGATGGCCTCAGCACTTGCTTTGGGATCAAAGCCCTGGGCAATCAGCCCCTCCAGGATCGTGTTCACGACCCAGGACAGCATCCTTTCGCGCTTCTCGTGCTTCCACCTCCATGCCTTCTTGATCGCCGCATGCAAGAGAACTCGCGCAATATCGTCCCGGCTGGGACGTCGTTCTGCCTTCATCTTCTTTCTGTATGCGCTCTGCCGCTGCCTTTGCTTGCGCAGTCTTTCACTTTCCCGTCTACCCGCCATCATGTCTCCCAAGCTGTTGCAAACTTGAGATAATCTTGAGCGCTGTGAGCTGCCGGCGCAAATTGATGAGCCTGGAGCAAGTGCATTGAAGTGGCGACCCAAACCAGTTGCCCAATGGTCGACGCCTCAGCCTCCAGCCGGATGATGTCCCGGGGCGTGGTGTAGCAGGATAGCGGCGGTCACCAGTGTTTTTCCGGTAGGGTCGGGTTGTTCAAGCTCAACCTGATGGAAAGTCCACCGATGAC
>NZ_BAABGS010000040.1:0-4350 GCF_039541695.1 Chelativorans composti
CTTCGTGATCGCCGCCGTCAGCGACGTCTTGCCGTGGTCAACGTGACCAATCGTGCCAATGTTCACATGCGGCTTCGTGCGCTCAAATTTACCTTTGGCCATGTGCGAATTCTTCCTCAGGCGACAAAATTAGGGTTGCAGTGCCGCGGCGATAGCTGGAAAGCCGCAAAAAGACAAGCCCTTTTAACTGTAACGCTTCCGCTATGGGAAGCCCTACGCCTCTCCGCCCGGCCACGGATTTCAGCCGGGTGCTTCAATATAGTGCGGATGAGTTCGTTTTCCCAGCAGGACATATGCACAGCTTCCTGCGGTCGCGCCTGCCCTCCCCGCCCGCCATTGCGTGCGCTGCCGTGCCGCGGCCCCGCTCCTCCCCTCCTTCCAGTCGCCTTCCGGCCGCAGGCCTTCAGCGTTCAGGACTCCATAATGCGAAAGAGGTCTCCTACATAAGGCAAATGTCCCGCCCCACCATCCGGATGGTGGGGACGAAAGAAAAGCTATGGAACTTTCGAGGAGGCAGAACGTTTGGATCGGTCATCAAGGAGTTCCCCCATGCAGACTGCACCCTTCGATTTGCCTATCCACGTCCGCTGCGCCAGCCGCAACGTCGTCAAGATAAGATCTCCGAAGGATGCGTTCGATTTTCTGCTGTCCTGCCCCACGCAGGAAGGCCCCTTGTATGAAAGTGCGCTGGAGGCCTGCTTCTCGGCTCTTGCCAACAAGGCGCACCACGCGGATGCCTATCGTGGTCTTTTGACCTTTGCCCGCGCCCATGGACTTCTGGCCGATGGCAATGGCGCGCGGTCGGCCAGCCGCAATCTGCGCGTGACCCTGCGCACGCCGGCCATGCCGCAACCGTCCCAGTTCCGCGGCCACTGATTTACGCCTGTTGACTGCTTTGGATCACATCGTCGCGTCCGCCACCTTGGCTGGGCGCGACTGATGATGCGTCCGCTTCTCAGCGGCGCCGCATGCCCCCCCCCATCCCTTCCGACGTCATTCCTCCAGCTCGGTGCGTTCCGGGGCAGACCTCAGTCACCTTCCCGAGGAGCGGACGACGCGTAACGGCTGCCGCGCATCTCAACCGCGCGACAAACTGGCCCCGACATGTGGCCGGGCGGCTCGACAGAAACGCCAGTGCGTGCGGTCTGATACTCATTCGTTGTGGAGAGGAAATTGCGCGAAGGAATCCGTCAGGCGCGGGGAACTCCCGGAGAACGCTCTCGATCAGCCAAGAAAGAATCGAGACGTCCCGACTGCCTGGGTTGGGGGCGGGAGCAGGCAGTCAGGACGTCTCCGGGTTGCGTGTGCGCAATAGGCTTTGGGGTGCCGAATGCAGGTGCATCCTAGGCTGATCCATGGCGCCGCGCTACGGAAGTCCTGCGCAACTTGAATGGCAAAAGTTCCCGGAACCGTTGCCAATTGTCCGCTTGTGGACGAGGATAATGTTAAGGGAGATTATCATGCTGCCGGACAAGCGTTCCGCAGCATCAATGGAGTGCGGTCCTGTGCGTGGTCAGGAGCGCGCCTGGAGGCGCCTTCATCCGGCCGGGCGGAAGGGCCGCCGTTTGCGCAGCCCGTCGTGGCGCGCGAGTGCAGTCAAAGGGATGGAGAGTGACCGAAATCGCTGCGTGGCAATCGCATGAGCCCGACGGGCGGCAGACCGTGTCCGCGCCCGTGGCGGGCCTGCCCGCCCGCATCTCCTCTCCGCTCCCGCACAGGATGCGATTGTGGCACCGGATTTCACTACGCTGGCGCATTCTTGCCGTCTTTTTCCTGGCGACCATCGTCGCCGGCGCGGTTGCCGCCGTGGCGACCATTTACAATGCCCGGCACGCGGCGCAGGTGGAGATAACCGCGTCCATGCACCTTGCCGAGCGGTTCGTTCGCGAGGCGGTCGAGCGCGTTCCGCCCGAGGCGCCCGCCCCTGCCGTCCTCGCAATGCTGACGCGGGAACTTTCCGGCCTGCGCCACGTCCGCGCCCTCGTCTCCGGCCTCGGCGGCGGCTGGATGTCGCTGCTGCCCATGCAGAACGCGACGCCCATCGACGACGGCGCGCGTGAGGTGCCCGCCTGGTTCACGCGGCTCATCCATGTTCCGGAAGTACGGCGGGAAATGCGAATCGGTGTTGGCGGACGCTACATCGGCGCGGTTGTCCTGATCGGCCATGCCGGCGACGAGATCGCCGAAGTCTGGGAGAACAGCAAGAACCTGGCCGGCATCTTCTTCGTCTTCGTGATCGCCGTTGCTGCAATCCTCTATGTCGCCCTGGGGCGCGTCCTGCAGCCGCTCACCAGCCTCGGCAAGGGCCTGCAGGAACTGGAAAAGGGACAGTTCCAGCACCGCCTGTCCCGCCCGAGCGTTCCGGAGCTTGCCGACATCACCGACCGCTTCAATGCGCTGGCCGGTCGGCTGGCTGCCGCCAGGGAAAACAACCAGCGCCTGACGCGCCGCCTGGTCAGCGTCCAGGACGACGAGCGCCGCCACATCGCCACCGAGCTGCACGACGAGCTGGGCCCCTGCCTTTTCGGCCTCAAGGCCAACATTGCCTCGCTCGAACAGGTGGTGGAGGACCTGCCGGCCGGGCCGGGCGACCGGATGCGTGACCGCCTGCGCACGCTGGGCGAGATCGCCGACCAGATCCAGCTGTTGAACCGCCGGCTTCTGAGCCGCATCCGCCCGATGGCACTGGGCCACGTGCCCCTCGCCGAACTAGTCTCCGGCCTGATCAAGGATTTCGAGCGGGTCGATGCTACGCCCAAGATCGCGCTGAACGTCGGGGCGCTCGCGCCCACCTACGGTGACAGCATCGATCTGACCGTCTACCGCTGCATCCAGGAGGGCATCACCAATGCCAAGCGCCACAGCGGCGCGAGCCTGATCGTCGTGGAGCTGGAGGAGCGCCGGGCAGACAGTGCCGATGACGGCGCGCCGGCATCCTACCTGCTGACACTGTCGGTCGGGGACAACGGCCGCGGCCTGCCGCCGGACACGCCGTGGGGCTTCGGCCTTTCCGGCATGGACCAGCGCGTGCGCGCCCTTGGCGGCACCCTGACGGTCGTTGAACAGAGACGCGGGACTCGCCTCGAGATTTCCATTCCGCTAGATGACAATCGAAGACGGGTAACACCGGACGGACAGGATGAAGAAGGGAGCGGGCCGTCATGAACCGTGTGCTGCTTGTCGATGACCACCCGATCGTCCTGCAGGGATGCCGAAGGGTTCTGGAGGATGCGGGCGTGCGTGAGGTGCTTGAAGCGGGTAGCGCAATCAGCGGCTACCGCCAGTTCCTGCGCAGCCGCCCCGACACGGTGATCGTCGACCTCGCCCTCAACGGCAACCGCCTGGGCGGCCTGGATCTCATCCGCCGCATGCGCCGGCACGACAGCCGCGTGCCGATCCTCGTGCTCAGCATGCACACCGACCCGCATATCGTGAGCCGCGCCCTCGAATCGGGCGCGACGGGCTATGTGCTGAAAGAAGCCGGCCCCCGCGATCTGCTCGCAGCCTTCCAGTCGGTGCGGGCCGGAAAGCCCTACCTCAATCACGAAATTGCGGTGCAGGTGGCGATGCTCGGCCCCCGCCGCGACGCGGGCCCCTATGGCAATCTCTCACCACGCGAGCTGCAGCTTCTGACCCTGCTGGCCGAAGGCAAAGCCTATGGCGAAATCGCGACCGAGCTCAACGTCAGCTACAAGACGGTGGCAAACAGCTGCTCCCTGCTCAAGGAGAAGCTCGGCGCCCGCAACCTGCCCGAGCTCATCCGCATGGCGATACAGTATGTGTCGAATGGGGCGGGCGAGACCGCGAACGTGCGGGTTTAGGAGCGGGATAAGCCCACCAATCTTTCGATCTCATCTTTAATGTCAGTGCTGATCTAGATTAGTCTCGCGGAGGTGAAATACAGAACTGGGCTGTGGTAGATGCCATGACCGAAACAATCTTTAATATCTTTGTCTATTTTCAAGACGGCGTGGCTACAGAATACGGCGTTCAACCAATCCGCTGTAATGGTACAGATGTCGAAAAGCTGAACCTGCTTCGCTCACGCGTGGATAAAGACTTTAAGACTGCCCATCGCTTCTCCCTAGGACGATCATTTACTCCTGAGGAATGGCGCGCCGCTCACCGCCTTGGAAACGTCACGGATTACTTCGAAGAGGCTTTCGACTGTTACAAGGCTTCTCGGTCCCCGCTGTACTGCCTCACGCCAATTGTCGACGGACATCCGATGGTGGACATGATCATCGTGATCGGCCCCCACGGACGGGTCCAATTTGATTGTTAGTGCAATGATGGTCGTGGCGCCAGCGCGGGCGGCATCGCTGGTTGGGGTTGCAGGGCCGCCCGCGC
>NZ_BAABGS010000041.1:0-4395 GCF_039541695.1 Chelativorans composti
CGCGGGCGGCCCTGCAACCCCAACCAGCGATGCCGCCCGCGCTGGCGCCACGACCATCATTGCACTAACAATCAAATTGGACCCGTCCGTGGGGGCCGATCAATGTTCGACTGCTCCGACCGAGAGACGGACGAGCGGCAGAGCGTCCACCGGATCAGCGAGATTGATTGCCTGTTTGGCACGACCGTTGTCGGCAAGGCTCTAGGACACCTCCTTTGGTGTCTCAACGCACGCGGTCTTTGTGGAGCTGACAAAGCGGTAGAGGAACTTGGTGCCAGGACTCCCGCACTGGAATTCCGCGGAAGCTTCACAGGGCATAACTCAGGGTCCTGATAGCCTCCGCGACAACAAACGGCAGCGATCCGAGAGCGGCATCATAGGAACCCCGGCAGACGCTCCGCCTTCGGCCCCACGGGAGGGCAACATGGACCTCGAGGAGGACCAACGCACCACTCAACGGTGATGCTGGCAGCTTCGAAATTTCCGATTCAGATGCAAACAGCGTTTGAAGGAAGTAATGGGGGGGGGCATAGCACGGGCGAGGGAAAACAATGTTTGAACCGACATCGGATTTCTCGTCACAGGTAACCTCCCATCTTCCGTTCTTGGAACAGGAGCGGCTATCCCGCGAACGCCCATTTCCCTCCAATCGCGTTTCTCGAAGTCTGAAACGCTGTCCAGACATCTAAACCCGAAATATCGGCTTCTGAATCGAACGACCGTAAACTGGACCAAATTCGAGATTAATTGCCGGCAAATCAAATCGAGTTTCGAGCATTTCGCTGCCAAAGCTTCCCACTGTCGTCATCCATTCATCGGCCAGGGATACCTATCTCGTCACACAGATTTCACTGGGAGGAAGCTGCCTTTCACCTCTCACCTACTGTATTGAATGATACGGCAGATTCTCGATTGAAGTGTTGATCCACCAGCGGTCCATTCTTTGCATCACCGACAGTATTGACAGAAGTTGGTCGATTGACCTATTTTATTCCGAGGATCTTTATTGGGAGGGAACCAATGATCAACGTCTTCGCTCACAATAACTGAATAAATTCATCCATCACAAAGAATCGATAAAATGACGAACAAGACGCCAGAATACTAAAAAAAAGAAATCTCTGCCGATCTATTCTTCATGGCGGAGACGCTATTGGCGTCTATACAAGTCAATATAATGATCCAGGCCATCCGCTCGCGGGACAACTCTTCCCGCGCGCGTACATTCACATGCTTACGAGAAGAGCGGGAAAGTGCAATGGACGAGAAGTATTCTATTCTATTCGAGCCGATACAAATCGGCCCCAAGACGCTGAAAAACCGGTTCTACCAGGTACCCCACTGTATCGGAGCAGGAAGCGACAAACCAGGATTTCAAGCTGCCCACCGTTCGATCAAGGCAGAAGGCGGCTGGGGCGGTGTAAATACTGAATACTGCTCGATCCATCCTGAATCCGATGATACAAATCGTGTCTCTGCCCGAATTTGGGATGAAGGCGACGTTCGAAACCTGCGGGCAATGACCGAAGAGGTTCATAAGTACGGCGCTCTTGTGGGTATCGAGATGTGGTATGGCGGCCCACATGCACCCTGCCTGGAAAGCCGAGCTACACCTCGCGGCCCCAGCCAGTATGCTTCTGATTTCGAGACCCAATCCTACTGCAAAGAAATGGACCTTGACGACATCAAGATGGTGCAGCAATTCTATGTGGACGCTGCACTGCGTGCGCGGGACGCTGGCTTTGACATCGTGTATGTCTATGGCGCACACGCTTATCTGCCATTGCAGTTCCTATCTCCATTCTACAACAAGCGAACTGATGCGTACGGGGGCCCACTCGAGAACCGTGCTCGTTTCTGGCTCGAAACGCTCGAAAAGGTACGCAATGCGGTTGGCAAAGACTGCGCAATCGCGACACGGTTTGCTGTCGACTCCTTGGCCGGGCAGGACGGCGTCCAGGTTGAGGAAGATGGCATCCGATTTGTGGAACTCGCAGACCCTCTTGTCGATCTGTGGGACGTCAACATCGGCGTGATCGCGGAGTGGGGTGAAGACGCCGGCCCCTCTCGGTTCCACCGTATGGGCCACCAACTTCCGTGGCAGCGCTTCATCAAGCAAGTATCCAAGAAGCCTGTCCTCGGAGTCGGTCGATTTACCGACCCCGAAAAAATGGTTGAGGTTATTCGATCCGGGCAGCTCGACATTATCGGCGCTGCGCGCCCGTCCATCGCCGACCCATTCTTACCTACTAAGATAAAGGAGGGGCGGCTTGATGACATTCGCACTTGCATCGGCTGCAACGTCTGCATTTCGCGATGGGAGATCGGCGGGCCGCCGCTCATCTGCACCCAGAATGCTACCGCCGGTGAGGAATACCGCCGCGGTTGGCATCCCGAGAAGTTTGAAAGGAAGGGTTCTGACGACACAATCCTCGTGGTCGGTGCGGGTCCTGCGGGCTCAGAGTGCGCCCGCGTCCTGATGGAACGCGGCTACACCGTCCATCTAGTAGACAAGGCCGACAAGATTGGCGGCTATGTCAATGATGTTGCAACGCTGCCAGGTCTCGGCGAGTGGGGCTACCACAGGGATTATCGCGAGACACAGCTTACCAAGCTCGTCAAGAAGAACCGGGACTCTCAAATCGCGCTGGGGAGCAAGGAGTTCACCGCTGACGATGTACTGAAGTATGGCGCTGACAAGGTAGTCATCGCGACTGGCGCACACTGGAACCATGACGGCAAGAGTGCCATAACCATGGCTCCAATTCCTGGAGTCAGCGCAGACTTGCCTTACATGGTGACGCCAGAGCAGATTTTCGCCGGATCCAAGAAGATCGGAAAGCGGGTGATAATCCTGAATGCGGATCCGTATTACATGGCCCCCAGCCTCGCTCAGAAGCTGGCCGAGGCAGGTCACGAGGTGAAGATCGCGACAGGCGTCGAGCTCGGCCGCTATATGCACTTCACCCTTGAGTATCCAAACATGCGGCGGGTACTCAACGAGCTCAACGTCGAAATCATCTCCGACGTGTGGGCCTCTCGAGCAGAAGAAGGCCGAATTGAGCTCTACAACGTGTGGGGTGAGGGCCACCGGATCCAGTATAATGGTGCGGGCAAGCATCCACGAACCGAGAACCGTACCCACAAATGGTATGAGTATGACACCCTGGTTCTGGTTACAGGTCGCACCTCAAATGTTGCTCTCTTCCAAGAACTCAAGTTGCGGCAGGCAGATTGGAAGCTGAACGGTATCAAAGGCATTTACCTGATTGGAGATGCACTTGCTCCAAAGCTTATCGCTGACGCAACCTTCGACGGTCACCGTCTGGCGCGAGAAATCGAGGATCCCGACCCCCAGCATCCCCGCCCCTATCGCCGTGAAGGTGCCGTTTGGGGTGTAGCACACATGCCCGGGGCATCACACGAAATCCGTTATCGTGTGTAGCCGCGGGCCCCGCACAATAGATGTTCGAAAGGGAGGCAGCAGTGCTTTGCCGCCTCCCTTGCCCACCCTCGATACGCCTAGTTCATTTTCGGAGATGCTCACGACCAGCACACCATACGCTGGATCTGCCTGAGGCACTCATCGTCCATATTCCTGAGAGACTCACCATCTTCCTGAGCGAGGCTGTAACGAACCATGATACCTTCAATCAGGAATGCGATGAGGATTGATCGTTGCCGGCGAAGATGCTGCGGCATATCTGGAGAGATCTGCTCAATGATCTCCTCAATCCGTCTGCAGTAGCTGTCATACATATCGCGCAAAAGATGCTCCAGAAGTTCATTGCGTTGCGCAAGTGCCCACAGCTCGAAGAAGAGCCTGTGAACGGAAGGCTCCTTGATATTCGCAAGCAAGCATCTCACTGCTTGCGCAAGCTTCTCCTGAGCGCCTATGCCCTCACTCCGAAATATCTGGTCGTAAAGCTGTTGATAGACCGAGAAGACCAGCATCAACAGATCCCTGACAAGATCTTCACGGGTCGGGTAATAGTATTGAAGGTTGCTCAGGCGGATTCCTGCAGCGCGAGCGACATCCCGAAGAGTAAGACTCCCAGATCCTTTCTCTATGAGAATGAGCCGAGCCGCTTCAAGGATCTTAAGTGTGACCTCCTTGCCTTTCTTGGTCAGGGTACGGTCGACCATATAGGTTGAGAAGAAATAATCCGCATTGGACAACAGATCGAAATTATCAGTATTCATTTGGAGATCCTCGCCGCGTAGATCGGCTGAGTGCCTCCCTTCCTGCTCGCAGTCAAGAGATTTTTCATTTTGCGCAATCTTCAAGTCCTGAACCGCGCCGGGTTTGCCGGAGGCTGATTTGGTTTAGTTACGCGGCCATGGCTTCAGTTTCCAGAGCCGCGTAGAAGTTTGCCTCGGCTTCGGCGGGCGGGA
>NZ_BAABGS010000042.1:0-4645 GCF_039541695.1 Chelativorans composti
CGCGCGCTCGCGCACTTCAGGTGAATAGGTATTGCCGTTCCGTTTCGTCATGATGGCTCCTTAATCTCAAGAGGGGGAGCCTCCGGCAATCCCGGCGCGGTTCACATTGTCAATTTCGTCATAGATCCTCATTGTTCGGTCAAAGCGACTGAATGCTCAATCAATTCACTGACCCGAGGCTGCTCATCCTGGCGACGGATTGTGGTAATTTGATCGCTTCAACGGCCGGCCGCGCGCTACGGCGATCACCGGACGTCCCGGATAGCATGAACCCAGTCACAGGCGACAGCAATGAAGCTTTCGGCTCGATTTGGTTCGGCAAGCCTGTCCAGCGGGAAACTCACGAAAGAGTTCGCCGCATCATCGGACAAAGGGCCAACGGCGGCAGAATACCTATTGAGGAAGGATAGTCTTTCCTGCTCCGATAGAGCTAAGTAATAGGGGAAATTGATGCTCACCTGACCGCGCCTGCCCAAGGAGAACGGTTTCAGAACTTTCTTGGTATCCTGTTCGATGACGATGGAGAGATAGTCTCGCTTCCTTTCTGGTACGACGAACTCCGCCCCGATTTCTTCCATGAGTTTCTTCAGGGCATCCAGACCCTGTGAAAACGCCTCTCCCTTGGAGATGATATGTGCCTGAAGCCATTCTGAAGGGGAAATTGGGTCCGCCGGGGGACGGCCCTTCTTCGCCATGGCGCGTTCTGTCGCCCCTATGATCCGGGGAACCAACGTTCGTATGCCGCCGTCGCCCTCGAAGTATCCAAGCTCAACGGCGAAGACGTCCGCTCTCATCTGCTCGTTGAGGAACTCGACGATGCGGGCTAGCTCGCTGGGTATGCGGTCAGCAACAAAAAGGAGCTTGAGATTCCCCGCACCAAGGTTGTCCTTTACCCTGCGCCAAAATCCGTCTGCATCCCCGTCCTCGCCGAGGAATTCCCTGAGCCGATCTTCCGGGTCCTTCCCAATCCTTCTGCAGGTCTCCCTGAACGCGTGTTCGACAGTTTCCTCGGTCCAGGAGGTGGAGGCATTCGCGGCATAGTCCAGCATTTGGGCCACTACCTCCCGTCGCAGCCTATGGTCGGTCCAGCGTTTGACCTCAACGAGCACGGGGACTGCCTCCCGGGTCACAAAAAGATGGTCCAGTGACCACCGTCCACTACCGGACTCACTATCTGCGACCGGCTGCTCCCGCCTGACGAGGAGAAGTTCGCCGACTTCATCGAAGGAGATCGTGTGCGGGAAGTCCTCTACCAGTTTCTGCAGGACATCTTCGTTAGGGGGTGCCGATGGACGCATCATGGACAACTGATTGTCTGCGTTGACGATAAAAATCGCACGTGATGCACTCATTGCCTACCCTATTAGTTGCGTCATGCATTGGATTACGCGGCGACGTTTATCGCTCTCATTATCCGAACTGAAATGTTCGAGCTACGAGTTTCGAACGATCCAGCTCTTGCCCTACAGATCTTGGTGTTGACCTTCTGAAGAGACAGCTTCCTCGTCTCCCAAGTAGAAGAAGCCTTGCTCAAAACCACCTCTGGCCTCTTTCTTGCGGGCAGCAATGGCCATGAGTGTCTCTTCCGTATAGCCGTGCAACCGGGCCAAGGCGAAAATGACCTCGATCAAGTCGGCCAACTCTTCGCATCGGGACACATCGCCAGAGGCAGCCTGATATTCCGCAAGCTCCTCGGCAAGCTTGTCCTGAAGCGCCGAAAGCAACTCTGGACCGGAAAGCTGCCGGATCATGGGAATGCGGCCCTCTGAGCGAATGATGGTCGGGATCTTGTCCCTGACGAGCTTTCCAGGCTTCATGGTTGTCCCGGTGCCTGTTTGAACACGAACCTGTTATGCCAGTCGAGGTATTCTTCAGCAGGGGCGTCCCTGTCACGCCGCGGCAGCGCGATCGGCTTGCCATACAGGCTGTCCTGCAATCGCCGGCCCCACTCCCCAACGACTAAGTCTGAGACACGGATTTCGAAACTCGGGTCGACAGTCAGGACACCGAGATCGAAAAGCTTGTGGTGGAGGGAACAAAGCGCAAGGCCATTGGGAACCTTGTCCGGTCCACCGGCTGAATGCATCTTGATGTGGGCAGCATCGAGGGCCACAGGAGCTCCATTGAGCCTGAGATCATAGCGGCAGACCGCACACTGCTCGTAATATGCGTTGAGCACAGCCACACGAAACCTGGGGTCACGCTTGCGTCGAAGGACAGCCTCAACCTCGTCCTGTCCCAGGTGGAGGCCAACACCATCGAGTATGTCCGGATGAAGACTGTGGGCGAAATTCCGTTCGAGGAGGTTGATTGCGAGAACGTCAATCAGTTTGGGGTTGTCCCGGAAGGCCCTGAGAACATCTGCGGAGAATCCAGCCTTGAGATGCCGCTCCCTGGCTTCGGCAATCAGAAGGTCCCCTGACGACGTCTTGGCATGCTCCTCGACCCACCAAAAGTCACCTTTGTCATTGGCGAGCCGTGCAAACGGGTGAGCGACGGTTGGCCTTGTCCGAAAGGAGCCATAGGTACGCAACAAGGGATCAACAGCCCTCTCGGCTTCATTGAAGGTGATGTGCCCCGCATCCTCATTTTTGAGCCGTGCCAGGGCATAGAGGAGAAGCAGCGGCTTGTGTGGTGCGGGTTTGCCGTCGCGCTCGAAGATCCGGATGGAATCAAACCGACCGAGAATATCCTCCGACATACCCTTCCCCGCTTGCCCCTCCTATGCCACCATGATGAAGCGATTGGCCGGGATACTCAAGAAGAACGAGAACGATTGAACCGGAGCCAAGATCCCATGCACTCCTCCCCATTCAGGCACAAGAGTGCCCGGATCCTTGGGGGGACACATCAAAGGCGATACAGGTCCTGTTTTCCGAAGACGGGCCTACTTGCCCTGCCAGACGTAAAGCTGAGGCAGATATACAATCATTGGTCGAATTATGCGATTGAAAGCAGCCTTTGCGTGTGCTTCAATACAAAAAGCAGCGATCGTTCATCCCCGCTCCTGTCCCCATTCAACAGGGAGGATGAGCGATCCGCTGCGCCGCATGAGAATAACCATTGGCGGAGGGGTGTGGCAACGGCCTAAGTCCTTTTGCTCGATTGTTTCAGCCCAACCGCCATTATCGTCGAGTAACCTTGATCCAAGTCCTTGAGGCAATCCAATTTGGGATCCATCCTGCGACAGCTGCGTAGCGCGCGGGCATGGCTTTCGCATGCTTGGCCTGGCTGCATGTCATGCTTGGCCGGAGTAGCTAGCCACAGATAGAATGCCTGAAACGCGATTGCAGCCAGGAAAAGGGCTATGGGCTGCTTTCCAGCACAACAGGATCTGCTATCGTTCGAGACATGTTGAAGCGGATAATAATTGTTGCATTCGCTCTGTGTATGAGCACTGCGTCAGAAGGGGCCACAACTCGAATTTTGGGCGTCGCAACGGTCATAGACGGGGATACCCTCGAGCTCGGACCAGTTCACATTCGTTTGCACGGGATTGATGCTCCGGAAGCAGGCCAGACTTGTGCGTATGCAGGTGGCGGATCGTGGCAATGTGGAACGGCAGCGACAAACCGCCTTGCCGAGTTGGTGGAAGGACGCGACGTGATGTGCGAAGCGCGCGACCGCGATGCCTACGGACGTATCATCGCCAGATGCACAGTGAACGAATTGGACGTTGGCTCCATGCTGGTAGAAGAGGGTCTGGCATGGGCGTATGTCAGATATTCATCCGACTACGCCGATAGAGAAGCGGCTGCCAAAGCTGCCCGCCTGGGGATTTGGCAAGGGGAAGCAGAAGCCCCTTGGGATTATCGCCGTAACAAGTGGAACCGTGCCGCTGCTGAATCCCCTCGTCATGGCTGCCCGATCAAGGGGAACATCACCAGAGATGGTGAGCGCATTTATCACACCCCCTGGTCGCCGTGGTATTCGCGCACGCGGATCGATGAGAGCGCAGGTGAGCGCTGGTTTTGTGACGAAGCGGAAGCACTTGCGGCCGGCTGGCGTCCAGCGCGGTGGCATTGAGCGGGAGCTGGACCAACAATCGTCTCCGAACCAAGTCACCCTCCCTACGGCAGAAAAATGCCCCTAACCTAGAGCGATCAAAAGCGTCGAGATTATCAATTAGATTCAAACGACGTTTGAGGGAGCAATGGGGAAAAGCACATGCAAGGGAGAAGACGTTTGCACTGGCGACGAGTTCTCGCCCAGACAGCTCCCATATTCCCATTCTTGGAAACACGAGCGACCATCCCGCGAACGCCATAACCGAGAGAGCTGCTCTCAGTCAGAACAGAACGACGAAAGCCTACATGGATAACGGTTCACACTGGCACCGGCCATCGGCCAAGGGCTGCTCCCGGAGACCACCTCCTGCCCCGTCCTGTAAACGCCGTTTCCTTGTGAATCATTCTTCTCGAAGTCTGAAACGCTTATCCAGAACTCTGAATCGGCAATATTCAGTTCTGAATCGGATTACCGCAAATTATTTCAAATTGAGATCAATTACCGGCACATCAAAACGAGTTGCTTGCACATATGACCTGTCCGGGAATTTCCTACCAGTAAGGACTAGAGATTCTGGCCTCGGATGTTAATTCGTTGGTCAGGTTTCCCACAAACTCGTGTGGGGTTTGGTAATTCA
>NZ_BAABGS010000043.1:2500-5820 GCF_039541695.1 Chelativorans composti
TTGGCAATGAGAATGATCAAGTGTCTTAAGGGCAACTGGTGGATGCCTTGGCATGCACAGGCGATGAAGGACGTGATACGCTGCGATAAGCCACGGGGAGGTGCGAATACCCCTTGATCCGTGGATCTCCGAATGGGGCAACCCACCTTCGACAGCCGGAAAATGTGTTTTGTCGGAAGCGCGTTTGCGTGAGGACGAAACATGTTTCCGGTTGTTGGGAAGGTATCTTGTCCTGAATTCATAGGGATAAGAGGCGAACGCAGGGAACTGAAACATCTAAGTACCTGCAGGAAAGGACATCAACCGAGACTCCGCTAGTAGTGGCGAGCGAACGCGGACCAGGCCAGTGGCCTTTGCAAGGAAAGTGGAACCGTCTGGAAAGTCGGGCCATAGAGAGTGATAGCCTCGTACACGTAAGACTTGCAAAGGTCCTCGAGTAGGGCGGGACACGTGAAATCCTGTCTGAACATGGGGGGACCACCCTCCAAGCCTAAGTACTCGTGCATGACCGATAGCGAACCAGTACCGTGAGGGAAAGGTGAAAAGCACCCCGACGAGGGGAGTGAAAGAGAACCTGAAACCGGTTGCCTACAAACAGTCGGAGCCCGCGAGGGTGACGACGTACCTTTTGTATAATGGGTCAGCGACTTAATGTAGCGAGCGAGCTTAAGCCGGTAGGTGTAGGCGCAGCGAAAGCGAGTCTGAACAGGGCGTTCAGTTCGTTGCATTAGACCCGAAACCGAGTGATCTAGCCATGAGCAGGTTGAAGGTTGGGTAACACCAACTGGAGGACCGAACCCGTTTCTGTTGCAATAGATTGGGATGACTTGTGGCTAGGGGTGAAAGGCCAATCAAACTCGGAAATAGCTGGTTCTCCGCGAAATCTATTTAGGTAGAGCGTCGACCGAATACCCCGGGGGGTAGAGCACTGGATGGGCTAGGGGTCCTCACCGGATTACCAAACCTAACCAAACTCCGAATACCCGGGAGTACTAGTCGGCAGACACACGGTGGGTGCTAACGTCCATCGTGGAGAGGGCAACAACCCTGACCGCCAGCTAAGGTCCCCAAGTCATGGCTAAGTGGGAAAGGATGTGAGAACCCCAAAACAACCAGGATGTTGGCTTAGAAGCAGCCATCATTTAAAGAAAGCGTAACAGCTCACTGGTCTAGACAAGGGTTCTTGCGCCGAAAATGTAACGGGGCTGAAGCCATGCACCGAAGCTGTGGGTGCGCCGCAAGGCGCGCGGTAGCGGAGCGTTCCGTAAGCCTGCGAAGGCAGACCCGCGAGGGCTGCTGGAGGTATCGGAAGTGCGAATGCTGACATGAGTAACGATAAAGGGAGTGAGAGACTCCCTCGCCGAAAGTCCAAGGGTTCCTGCTTAAAGTTAATCTGAGCAGGGTTAGCCGGCCCCTAAGGCGAGGCCGAAAGGCGTAGTCGATGGGAACCACGTTAATATTCGTGGGCCTGCGGGAAGTGACGGATTGCGTAAATTGTCCGGTCTTACTGGATTGACTGGGCAGTGAAGCAGTCCCGGGAAATAGCTCCCGCGTACAGACCGTACCCGAAACCGACACAGGTGGACTGGTAGAGTATACCAAGGCGCTTGAGAGAACTCTGCTGAAGGAACTCGGCAAATTGCACGCGTAACTTCGGGATAAGCGTGACCCTTCGGTGGGCAACCATCGGGGGGTGGCACAGACCAGGGGGTAGCGACTGTTTATCAAAAACACAGGGCTCTGCGAAGTCGCAAGACGACGTATAGGGTCTGACGCCTGCCCGGTGCTGGAAGGTTAAGAGGAGGTGTGCAAGCACTGAATTGAAGCCCCAGTAAACGGCGGCCGTAACTATAACGGTCCTAAGGTAGCGAAATTCCTTGTCGGGTAAGTTCCGACCTGCACGAATGGCGTAACGACTTCCCCGCTGTCTCCAGCAGAGGCTCAGTGAAATTGAATTCCCCGTGAAGATGCGGGGTACCTGCGGTTAGACGGAAAGACCCCGTGCACCTTTACTATAGCTTTACACTGGCATTCGTGACGTCATGTGTAGGATAGGTGGTAGGCTTTGAAGCCCGGGCGCCAGCTCGGGTGGAGCCGTCCTTGAAATACCACCCTTGACCTCATGGATGTCTAACCGCGGTCCGTCATCCGGATCCGAGACAGTGTATGGTGGGTAGTTTGACTGGGGCGGTCGCCTCCTAAAGAGTAACGGAGGCGCGCGATGGTGGGCTCAGAGCGGTCGGAAATCGCTCGTCGAGTGCAATGGCATAAGCCTGCCTGACTGCGAGACTGACAAGTCGAGCAGAGACGAAAGTCGGTCATAGTGATCCGGTGGTCCCGCGTGGAAGGGCCATCGCTCAACGAATAAAAGGTACGCCGGGGATAACAGGCTGATGACCCCCAAGCGTCCATAGCGACGGGGTTGTTTGGCACCTCGATGTCGACTCATCGCATCCTGGGGCTGGAGCAGGTCCCAAGGGTATGGCTGTTCGCCATTTAAAGCGGTACGTGAGTTGGGTTCAGAACGTCGTGAGACAGTTCGGTCCCTATCTGCCGTGGGTGTAGGAATATTGACAGGATCTGTCCCTAGTACGAGAGGACCGGGATGGACGCACCTCTGGTGGACCTGTTGTGGCGCCAGCCGCAGTGCAGGGTAGCTATGTGCGGACGGGATAACCGCTGAAGGCATCTAAGCGGGAAACCCACCTGAAAACGAGTATTCCCTATCAGGGCCGTGGAAGACGACCACGTTGATAGGACGGGTGTGGAAGTGCGGCAACGCATGAAGCTTACCGTTACTAATAGCCCGATCGGCTTGATCATTCTCATTGGCTGTATCCATCAGGATATGTCCTTACGGATGAGCGCGGCTTGCGCCGCTATCCTCCGGACGGGGTGGCCGACGCACGGTCGTGCTTGCGGGCTTCGCCCGAAGGCTGACGATTGTGCGGTGCCACAAGGTGCACGAAACAAAACCGGCTTCTCGAACATGCGCTCTGCCGACCTGGTGGTTATAGCGGGGTGGCTGCACCCGTTCCCATTCCGAACACGGCCGTGAAACGCCCCAGCGCCGATGGTACTTTGTCTCAAGACACGGGAGAGTAGGTCGCTGCCAGGTCTGCTGAACGCATGAACATCTTCTCTTCACTCTCCTTCACGCAAAAGGCCGCAACGCAAAGCGGCCTCTTTGCTTTTGACGCCAGCGCAAGAGAAATCGCCGGCAAGGTCCGCAAACACAATTGACGCGGGGTGGAGCAGCCCGGTAGCTCGTCAGGCTCATAACCTGAAGGTCGCAGGTTCAAATCCTGCCCCCGCAACCA
>NZ_BAABGS010000044.1:0-5984 GCF_039541695.1 Chelativorans composti
CACCGCGCGCTCGCGCACTTCAGGGGAAAACGTGTTCGTCGTCTTGCTCATGATGCTCCATCCTACTCAGGAGTTGGAGCCTCCGGTAAACCCGGCGCGGTTCAGTTCAGCCACCATTCCAAGCAAAACTGCAAATCGATGTTGACAAATTGGTCAATTGACCTATTTTACTCGCAGGAGGAAAATAAATGAAAATTGGAGGAGATCTTTATGATGCCGTCATAC
Source organism: Chelativorans composti (assembly GCF_039541695.1). Classification (NCBI taxonomy): domain Bacteria; kingdom Pseudomonadati; phylum Pseudomonadota; class Alphaproteobacteria; order Hyphomicrobiales; family Phyllobacteriaceae; genus Chelativorans; species Chelativorans composti. The sequence goes on from NZ_BAABGS010000044.1 coordinate 226, forward strand.
AAATAGAAGAGAACACTGCAAGCAGGCGCATGTTGTGGCATCAAAACATCGCATATATGCGATGCGCCTAATCAAAATATAAATAATATAGAATAACACATCATTCTTCTTTGAACGATTGCCCCCTATGGGGTTGACGGATTCTGCATCACAAATACCAGCGCTTTCTAAGCGATGGCGATGGTGTGGATATGTATATTCGCAGGTATCCAACAGACACGCGCCGAGCAAAGGCCGCCACAATAAGCCGCTCTAGCTGAAACAGATTAGACACTTCCCATTCAGCGCAACGCGTTTCGACAGGTCAGGATAGGCGACATGGTTGATCCCAACCTCAACTCAGCAGAAGTCACGCGGGTACTTTTTGAAGGGTTTCCCAGCTGGGCCATCGGCCTGTTCTACGTTATCGGATTTTGCGCGATCGCTGTCTTCTGTTACGGCTGGTACATACAGTATCGGAAATATGCTCGTGGCCAACCGCTACGAAGGGCTCTTCCCAGGATCAGCCATCGCCTGCGTTCGATGACGATGGCAGTATTGTCACACAGCACTTTGCGCCGACGGGATCATTCTACTGGCTCAGCTCATGCGCTCATCTTCTTTGGATTTTCTATTCTCTTCACAGGAACCGTAATAATAACTCTTGATTACGATGTTTTTCAGCATCTCTTCGGGATAACATTTTGGCACGGCAAATTTTATCTTTTCTTCTCTCTTGTATTGGACATAGCTGGTGTTGCCCTAGCTGTGGGACTTCTTTACATGATGATTCGTCGGGGCTGGATCAAGCCACCGAAGCTAGATTACAAGCGCCCTGACCGATTGCCAGACGCCCCTGATGCCGATCGAACCTATTATCGCATCGAGGACTGGGGCTTTCTATGGTTGCTGCTTGTTATCGATATTACGGGGTACCTACTCGAGGCTGCACGACTAGTTTGGCTCAGCGGCTCCCCTGACGTGTGGGACAATCGATGGTGGTCTCCAATTGGAGCAATCATCGCCGAAATGATGCAGGGTGCAGGATTATCTTCAGAAGCTGCAGGCAAATTTCGGGTTGCCATGTGGTGGTTCCACGCCTTCCTTGCTCTGGGCTTGATAGCTCTAATCCCCTTCACCAAGGCGAAACACATCTTCACCGCCATGGCGTCTCTTGCTCTCAGAGATCCCTCCCCGATTCAGAAATTGGCTCCCGTCAACATGGAAGCCGACCGTATTGGGGCAACGTCAATTACGGATTTCACATGGAAACAGCTCATCAACTTTGACGCATGCACCAAATGCGGTCGCTGTCATGAAGCCTGTCCCGCGAATGCCATCGGAGCCCCGCTTTCGCCGAGAGACTTAATCCTTACGCTGCGTGAATTGTCGGAGCGTGCCCTGAGCAAATCAAATCTGCCTGACGCGCAGTGCTTAGTTGCTCAGGGGGACAAAGCCTTCCAGGTAGCCAGCAATACACTTTGGTCATGCCGGACCTGTGCTGCCTGTGTTGAAATATGTCCCGTCGGTATCGAGCATGTCCCTGTCATTGTGGAGATGCGTCGCGCCCTGGTTGACCAGGGCGACATGGATCCGATGCTTCAGAAGGCTCTCCAGAATATTCAGAAGCGCGGAAACTCCTTCGGCGAGAACAAAAAAAGGCGTCCCGCCTGGACGCAGAACCTTGGCTTCGACATCAAGGATGCTAGAAACGAGCCCGTCGATGTCCTTTGGTTCGTGGGTGACTTTGCATCCTTTGACCCTCGCTATCAGCGCGTTTCACGAGACTTCGCACGGATTCTGAAGGCAGCCGGTGTGGATTTCGGCATTCTATATGAAGACGAGAGCAATGCCGGCAATGACGTTCGACGTGTCGGTGAGGAGGGCCTCTATCAGTTTCTTGCGGAGAACAATATTGATGTGTTTCACCGATGCACTTTTAATCGTATTGTTACGACCGATCCACACTCATTTAACACTCTAAAGAATGAATATTCAGAATTCGGCGGTGTTTACGAGGTCGAGCACGCCAGCACGCTCATAGCCCGCCTCCTGAGGGAAAAGCGAATTCCCTTGAAAAAATCTCTTGAGGGGCGACGTGTGACGTTCCACGATCCCTGTCATCTGGGCCGCTACAACAAGGTTTTCGATGCGCCTCGGGACGTCATCCAGTCTCTAGGCTGCAACCTGATTGAGCTCGATCGCAGCAGGGACAATTCATTCTGTTGCGGCGCTGGCGGCGGCCGTATTTGGATTCCGGACCTCGCGGGGAAGGAAAAACCCTCTGAAAAACGCGTTAGAGAAGCTGCAGGTATAGAAAATCTAGAAACCCTTGTAGTGAGCTGCCCGAAATGCATGAACATGCTCGAGGATGCTCGCAAGACCACCAACAATGAAGAAACGTTCGAAATCCGCGAGATGATCGAACTGGTTGCTGAATGTCTTGACGACACAGTGGTGTCTTTAGCCAGGGCATGAGCATTATCATCATGTATCCAGAAAATCTGATCACAGCCTGGGACGGAGCCCATCTGGCAACCGTTGACCCGTATGTTGCAGCGGCAATTCATCCCTACGTGGGGAAACGTGAACGGCAGAGATTGGAACCCATTCTATTCATACGCAATCGGTTGCGCTGGGCTAGAGAGACAAGCAGAGGACCCGTATCCGTTGAATCGTACGACACTCCTCAGCAATCCATCCCTGCCGATCGCAACAATAGTTGAGCTCATGTCCGATCCCGAACCCCAGGTGCGCTTCACGGCGGCGACACGCCTGGCAAAGCAGGCAAGGATAGCCGCCCTCTCCGGCTCACCGATCGGTCGTTCAACCTAGTGGAGCTAAGCGATGAAGATTCTAGTGCCCGTTAAACAGGTTCAAATCCTGGATGAAGATTTCGAAATACGGGACGACGGCAGAGCCGTCGATCCCAGCTATCTAGAACATGAGCTTAACGAATGGGACGACTATTCATGGGAAGCTGCTCTACAGCTTATGGAACTACATGAAGCGATCGAGGCTATCCCGCTTACTGTAGGGCCAGAAGAGTCTGAAGAAGGGCTTCGTAAATGCCTAGCCAAAGGCGGCGAGCGGGCAATCCGAGTCTGGGATGAGAACCTAGAAGGCTCTGACCAGATGGTCGTTGCACGTGTCATCGCTGCCGTTGCACAGAAAGAAGGTGCAGACCTCATCCTTGCTGGTACGCAGTCAAACGACTTCGGGCACGGGCAAACGGGCATTGCAACAGCAGCGATGCTCGGTTGGTCGCATGTGGCAGTGGTGTCTGAAATCCAATACGAGCCAGACTCCAAAAAGCTAACTGTCAAGCGAGAGCTCGAAGGTGGAGTAGAGGAGGAGCTTGAGCTCACCCTCCCTGCAGTCCTAACTATTCAGCTAGGCATCAATGAGCCTCGGTACGCTTCTCTGCGAGGCATCAAACAAGCTCGTGAGAAACCCGTTGCAACAATGACATGTGCTGAACTCGGGTTGACAGAGGACCAGATTGGAGAGGCCGGATCTTCTTCGCGTATTCGTCGGATCTATGTGCCGGAGAGGGGCAAGGCCGAGATAATCAGTGGCACGCCTGCCGAACAGGCAAAACGTCTTCTCGAGATCATCAATGAATTGAAGGGAGCCTAACCATGGCCGACATCCTTGTAGTTGCCGAGCAGCGCCGCGGTGTCCTGAATCCAGTTGTTGCGGAAACTATTGGAGCTGCTTCGGAACTCGCGACGACAAATCACGGAAAGGTCATTGTCGCGATTCTCGCTAAAGATCCTTCGAGGTTCACGCCACAGCTTTCCCTTCAAGGCGTAGACGAGGTCATAGAAGTCAAGACACCGATTGATGAGTTTCAAAGCGACATCTTCGAGGCTTCAGTGCTTGGTCTGATATCTGAACGGAACCCATCTGTCGTTATAATGCCACACAGCATTGACAGCCTGGGATACGCTCCTGCTGTGGCAGTTAAGGGCGGATACGGGCTTGCAACGGACGTGTTCGGACTTCGATACGAGGGTAATGAGCTGGTGGCCGTGCGCCAAGCCTATCAGGAGAAAGCGTTCATAGAGCTCGATTTTCCGGGCAAGAAGACTGTTGTCCTTACAATTCGGGGGGGCAGTTTCAAAGCGCCTCGCGACACCTCCTCCCCTGTTGTTTCACAGCATGAAGCTCCGTCAGTTGATATGCGGACCCACCACATTGCGTTCCATGAGCCAGCCACTGGCGATGGAGTCGATCTCGCCTCTGCCGAATATGTTCTTGCGATCGGGCGCGGTGTCGCCGATGAGGACAATATGGCCCAATTCGAAGAGCTGGCTGATATGCTCGGATTCACGCTCGGGTGCTCTCGGCCGATCGCGGACAATGGCTGGCTTCCCAAGTACCGGCAGGTCGGCCAGTCAGGCAAGACGGTGAGCGCATGCAAGATCTACATAGCGCTCGGCATCTCTGGTTCCGTCCAGCATCTCGCTGGTATGAAGCATGTCCCCAACATCATCGCCGTGAACAAGGATCCTGAGGCATCAATCTTCACGGTGGCACGCTACGGAGTTGTAGGGGACATGTTTGCCATTGCAAACGAACTGAAATCCCAGCTCGCCTGAGAACTTTCTAACTGCGGCCGATGACCGCCGCGGAGTTCTGCAACAATTACCCCAAGAATAGGAGGTATCATGTCTGAGATCTGGTTCAGGACTGGCGAGGCAACGGTATTTGCATCAGAAGGAGAAGGTACTGATGCTATGCCGGAGGTCGTTATTGGGTCGGTTAGGGGACCTGTTGGCACAGCATTCGCAAGTATGCTTGGACAGACCGCCGGCCATACTCGCATGTTTATCATTCGAGATTGCAACCAGATGGTTCGGCCTGCCGCAATTATGTCGCCAAAGGTGACAATCACGAACTCAGCTTATGTGGAACTGTTAGGCGGTGTGGTTCAAGCAGCTCTTGGTGATGCGATCGTCGATTGTGTGGCTGAGGGTATAATCCCCAAGGGAATTGTGAATGACATCGCCATCATCACGACGGTTTGGCTGGATCCTCGATGCGCGAAAAATCCAAACCTCAACAAGAAGGAGCTCTACAAAAACAATTATGAGGCCATGAAGCTTGCAATCTCGCGCGCCATGAAGGGAGAGCCAACGATCGATGAGCTGATCAGTAATAGGAAGACTATTCGCCACTATGCGCTCGAAGGAGTCGACATCGACTGACGTTTTCCAACACCTTTCCTCCTGACGAAAACTGGACGCTGGCAGACAACCAACCAGCGTCCTTTTTTGCGGCTCTTAACGACCGAGTCTTGGGCTGCCCTTACTTTCCCGTCCGCCTTACCGACTTTGACCTTACCCATAGATCACCCGCCTCTCTTCTTACGCTCCAATCGGTTTGGCCTGCTCGCCTGAAATGTTCTCGATTTCAGGTTAGCCTGTTATCCAGATGAGGAGACAGGTGACCTGCTCCCCTGGAAAGTCCTCGTTTTGAGGTTAGCCTGTTCCCTGAAAGAGGAGACGGGTAATGAAACGATCCAGGTTCACGGAAGAGCAGATCATCGGCATCCTGAAAGAGCATCAGGCGGGACTGTCTGCGCCTGAGTTGTGCCGCAAGCACGGCATCTGCGATGCGACGTTCTACACATGGCGCAAGAGGTATGGCGGCATGGAGGTGTCGGAGGCCTGACCTGTCCCGGCTTTTTCGATCCAAGGTAACTTGAGACAATGGCCTCTCAGAGAGTGAGAGGCATATGAAGAAGACGCGATACAGCGACGAGCAGATAGTCC
>NZ_BAABGS010000045.1:0-6012 GCF_039541695.1 Chelativorans composti
ACATGGCGGCACGTTGGCCACCTCGTCTCCTCCATCCAGCCAGCGGAATGTACAAACTATTTCCGAAACGCCGGCTATGGTTCCGAGAAAAGCTGAATGGCTCTAGAGCTTACGGAACTGGTACTCGCCATGACCCGCGCTATCGGCGACCAGAGCGCGATCTTTCCAGACAAACCGGCCACGAACCATCGTGTGGTCGACGGTGCCCTTCAGTTCGCGTCCTTCGTAGATGGAATAGCCGCAATCGCTCTGGATACTCGCCTTGCCAATCGTCTCGGATGCCTGAAGGTTCACGAACGCTAGATCCGCGTCCATGCCCTTGGCAATCCGCCCCTTCTTAGCCAAGCCCATCAACTTTGCGGGTTTTTCTGCAGTCAGTTCCGCGATCTTTTCCAGTGGAATGCCGCGCTTATGGTATCCTTCTGACAACGGGACCTGGAGAAAAGTGTCCAATCCAGGGCAGCCGGGGGATGCCGACCAGATGTCTCCGTTCTTAGAATCAATCTTCCTGTGGATGTGATCGCTTGCGAGCGTATCGATCCCCCCACTTGCGATGGCTCCCCAGAGCGTTTCCCTGTCGGCGGCTGTCCGCAAAGGAGGATTGATCTTGCCAACGACACCGATCTCATCATCGACGTCGTGGGTGAGATAGTGGTTGCAGGTCTCGATGTAAATGTTAATCCCTTCCTCCCGCGCCTTGAGGGCCTGTTCGAGAGCTGGCTGCGAGGATGTGTGGACGCAGTAGACAGGAGCGCCCGCCACCTGTGCGAGATAAGCGATCCGTCTAATTGCCTCTGCTTCAATGAAACCGGGGCGAGCGTCATTCCATGCCCTAAGATCCGCCCTGCCGCTAGACTTGATACGGTCCGCGAGGAACCAAGCAATTTCCATGTTCTCGGGGTGAGGACAGAGCATGCCTCCATGGGTTGCCAACTGTTCAAGCAAGGCAAAGCTGAACCCATCGTCGATGGGCGGTAGGCCTAGCCGATCGCCCTCGTTTCCGCGGATGTTCATGAACAACTTGGCGGTCGGGACACCAAACTCCTTTATGTAACGGGGGACAGCTTCCAATTGAGCCTGGGTTGCGATCACGAAATGGAAACCGAAGTCGGTACGGGCGCCATCCCTTGTGACCTCGACAATTTCCTCGAAGTCGTCTTCATGGGGCCGGGAGCTCATGATATAGGAGATAACGGTGGTCACACCGCCACGCGCGGCCGCTGCGGTCTCTGTTTCGGCATCCGATACCTCGCGCGGACGGGCTATATCCTTGCCATGACCCAAGTGTATATGCGCATCTATGGCACCAGGAAGAATTGCGAGACCGGAAGCATCAAAACGCTCGATGTCGGTAGATACAGTGTTGGGCGACACAAGGTCAGCTATGCGGCCATCTTCGATGACAATGTCGAGCAATTCCACTCCCGACGACCGGACTACCCGCCCTCCCGAAATCATCAATTTTTTCGATGCCATAGTGCCAACCCTCCATTACTGACCTCCATTCACCAGTGCGTACAGCAAGGTGTCAATTGTTGACAGATTACTCATCACGGATTACCTACACAACAGGAGGTTTTCATGGAAGTCGCAGCACTTGAAAAAAGTCCCTCGTTGAGCGATCGAGCCCTCGAAAGGCTGACCGAGCTCATCATCCGTGGAGACATTAAACCAGGTGCACGTATCCAGGAAGCCGTCCTGGCCCGGCAACTTGGTATCAGCCGAGGTCCGCTACGCGAGGCGATACGCCGCCTCGAGGGGCGGGGACTGCTCGTGCGCATTCCCAACGTTGGGGTCCATGTTGCGAACCCCACCGTGGATGAGATCATTGATCTCTACACGATCCGGGAAGTGCTCGAAGGTCTCGCCTGCCGCCTCGCGGCGGAGCGCCTGACGGACAAAGAACTGAAGCGTCTCCGTGATGTCCTTTTCGACCACTCCGCACATGAGGATGTCAAGTCCGGTACCGGATACTACCAATCTCCAGGTGACCAGGATTTTCATTTCCAGATCATCAAGGGCAGTCGGCAAGCACGGCTGATCGAGACGCTGCTGGGCGATCTGTATCAGGTACTACGATTCTTTCGCTACCGGTCGAGCATTAAGCCAGGCCGAGCGAAGGCCGCATTCGAAGAACATATCAGCATTCTGGAGGCGCTAGAGCGGCGCGATGGCGAGGCCGCGGAGCGCTTAATGCGTGAACACTTGCAGCATGCCCGGCTATCAATCCAGGAGGCGGTGGACATTGCCGGTTCTCCTCCAGATGCCTAACTCCAAGAGGAAACCATAGTGACCCAAACCCCTGGCTCAATACTAAGGACTGCGCTGAATGAAAGGCGTGCGCTTCTTGTCCCCGGTGTGATGAATGCGCTCTCCGCGCGCATTGCGGATGACGAAGGGTTCGAAGCGCTCTATCTCACCGGTGCAGGCATCACAAACGCAAGCCTGGGGAAACCGGACGTCGGCCTTATCGACCTGACGCAGCTGTGCCTGCACCTGGCTGCAATCCGTGAAGTGACTGCGCTTCCGCTAATCGTGGATGCTGACACTGGTTTTGGCAATGCGGTGAATGTCTATCACACGATCCGCATGCTTGAGAGCACTGGGGCCAATGCTGTCCAGCTCGAAGATCAATCGATGCCCAAACGGTGCGGCCATTTTGACGGAAAAAGTGTTGTAAGTACCGCCGAGATGGTTCAGAAGATCAGGGCCGCCACCGATGCACGCCGGTCCGAGGATTGCCTGATTATCGCGCGGACCGATGTATATGCAGAGCAGGGTCTTGAAGCTGCCATTGAGAGAGCAGAGCGCTTCATCGAAGCTGGCGCCGATGTAACCTTTGTGGAAGCCCCGAGCCGGTCTGAAGATTTCGCGGAAATTTGTCGGCGTCTTCCGGTACCCCAAATGGCAAATATCGTGATCGGCGGAAAAACGCCACCAATGAGCCTTGAGCACCTCAAGGCCGCGGGTGTTGGCCTAGTGCTCTACGCCAACGCGGCGTTGCAGGGCGCAATACTTGGTATGCAGAGTGCACTTCGGCATCTGAAGAGAACCGGGCAACTCGACGAGTCAAGCGGTCTTGTGGCGACATTCCAGGAACGTCAACGTCTTGTTTGCAAACCAGACATTGACGCGCTCGAGCAGCGCTATGCTTTCGACTAATCGCAACGTACACCCCTCAGCATTAGGCTAAGAACAGCCTGGCCGCACGTGAAAGTGGAGGAGTTTCATGAAACCTTGGGACAAAATCATTCCCGCGTCTGATCTCGAACGTTATGCTCTTGCAGGTTTCGGGGGCTCTGCGCCGCTCGGCAAGAAGCCAGCGCTCTTGATCATCGACGTGCAATATCGCACCGTGGGAACGCGACCTATGCCCTTCGAGGAGGCTGTGAAAGAGTTCCAGACCAGTTGCGGTGAGGTTGCCTGGAAGGCAATTCCGAACATTGCCAAGCTTCTTTCATACTTCCGCGAGAACAAGCTACCTGTCATATACCCATATGTTGCTCCCAAAACTGTGCATGACTATGGTCGACTTGCCGAAAAGTCGCCTGGCATCATGGGCGTACCCCAAAAGGGATATGATTTCGTAGAAGAGATTGCTCCGCGCCCGGAAGACCTTCTCCTGCCAAAGCGACACCCGAGTGCATTCTTTGGCACCCCGCTTGTCAGCTACTTGGTGGATCTTGGCGTCGATACGCTCATTGTCACCGGCTGCAGCACGAGTGGTTGTGTACGCGGAACGGTCGTCGACGGCTTTTCCTACAATTTTCGCGTGGGTGTCGCAAGCGACGGCGTGTACGACCGCTCGGAAGTGTCGCATGCTGTAAATCTGTTCGATTTGGCCTCCAAGTACGCCGAGGTGGCACTTGCTGACGAGCTTATCAGCAAGCTTGCAACGGCATAATCTCACGGGCAAGGGGATGGCAAAGTGCTTGTATATGAGGCAATGGCTGATGCCTTCTTCGCTGAAGGTGTAGACGTAAGTTTTACCTTGATGGGCGATGGCAACATGCACTTCGCCACTTATCTCTCTGAAAAAGCGGATGCGCGTACCTATCTTGTGCGTCACGAGCATGCCGCCCTGGCCATGGCCAGCGCCTATTCGGTGGCAAGTGGCAAACCAGGTGTGGCATCGGTCACCTGCGGGCCAGGCGTTACACAACTTTCAACGGCGCTTGTGACCGCCACCTACGCCAAGATCCCAGTCGTTGTTTTCGCCGGTGAGAGTCCAATCGATAAGTCTTGGTACGGGCAACGCATAGAACAGGCCCCGATCGTCACTGCCACCGGCGCACACTATATCCACGCCCACAGTGTGGTTCGCATGCAGGAATACGTCCGGGAAGCCTTCTACATTGCCCGAACGGAACGTCGTCCAGTCGTCATCGGCGTACCCTATGACATCCAGCTGCATGAGTTTCCCGGCAGGGAAGTGTACCGGCCATCGACCGACTTCATTCCGAAATTACCACCGCTTGCACCTCATCCAAGCCAGGTTGAAGAGCTTCTTTGCCTGATTGAGGCAGCCCGTAAACCGATCATCATTGGGGGGCGGGGCGCCGTAAACGCGCGTAGTGCCGCGCTTGCGCGCTGCCTCGCCGACGCCATTGACGGCCTACTTGCCACCACATTGCCTGCCCGCGGCCTGTTCGATGACGATCCGTTTAGCTTGGGTATCGCCGGAGGTTATTCTACCGCGCTGGCGCGTGAGCAATTCAACGAATGCGATCTTATCATCGCGCTCGGCGCGAGCCTCAATTACCACACCCAGGATGGGGGCAAGCTGTTTCCCAACGCTAGAGTTGCCGTGATCGACGTGGATCCGGCTGGTATTAGGGATTCGCTGAAGACAGGTGACCTCCTGATCCGCAGTGATGCAGCGCTCGCGCTTGAAGCCGTCCTCGACCGTCTTAAGGGGAACCCCCGCGAAAGGGTAAACCGCACCGAGCAGCTTGCAGACCGCATCGCACGTGAACCGGCGGATTCGCATCCATTTAGGCCGTCGGACGGGCTGATGGATCCGCGCGACGCCATTGCGGAACTCGACCGCGTCCTTCCGAAACACTGGGTACTGGTCAACGGCACCGGTCACAGCGCGGCCTTTTCCGCCCACATGCGCGGCCGCAATCCCGGATCGTTCGTCACAATTCGAGAGTTTGGAGCGATAGGTAATGGTCTGTGTTATGCTGCGGGTGTAGCTGCTGCTCGCCCCAGTGACACCATCGCCGTCATCGATGGGGACGGCAGTTTCCTTATGCACGTGCAGGAACTAGAAACGATCCGGCGTCACAACCTGCGGATTCTCGTCTGCGTTCTCAACGATGGCGCCTACGGCCCAGAGATTCACAAAATGCGAAAGGATGGCATCAGTGATGCGGGAGCAGTGTTCGGACGCGGTGATCTTGGCTCCGTGGCTCGCGGATTTGGAATCCGGGGACGGGTGATCACCGACGTATCGCAGTTTGCTGACGCCGTTGAGGCCTTTCAGGCACATGATGGGGCAGAGGTCTGGGATCTCCACATCTCTGATCAAGTGGTCTCACCAATGATGCGTCGTGCTGTAGCAAGCCGGAAGGTTCTGCATCCACTATAGTCAATAAAGCAAACTATACCTAGGTATCCAGCCAGATACCCATGTTGTGATCTATGACCGGCTTGCCGGCTGATGGGCGTCGCGACTCTAGAGCAATTCCAGGAAAAGTGGAAACCGGTTTTCCATCCGGAATTGCGGGAAAACAAAAGCTTGGAGCAATTCAGCGTTTCAATAAAAGGCTGAATGGCTCTAGTGGGTCTTCCAAAGTTTGCGTCACCCCAAGGTCAGCGTTTTGGACGGTGGCGTCAAGAAAATATTTGGCTGAAGGACAACCCGTCGAGACCGTAACCCGTGCCCTTAAGTGATCGGCCCCGACGGACGGGTCCAATTTGATTGTTAGTGCAATGATGGTCGTGGCGCCAGCGCGGGCGGCATCGCTGGTTGGGGTTGCAGGGCCGCCCGCGCGAATGCCGGGATGA
>NZ_BAABGS010000046.1:0-6332 GCF_039541695.1 Chelativorans composti
CGTGACGATCTCGTCGGGCTTGTGTCGCTTGTTGGCCATTGTGGTCCTCCTTCATGGTCAAAACCATACTTCAAGGTGGACCCGTTCAATGGGGGTGGATCATTCTCACCCTGATCCCCGAGATGTCCGACCCTGCAGGCTGGAAGGTCTCAATGTGAAGAAAATTGTCACTGCGACACCCCTCGCATTTGATGCGACGTTGCAGGCTGTTCACGTCCACGTCACCAAAAAGCTGGATCACGTCCTCCGGCCTGTAGTAGCTCACCCGCCGGCACGAATGGCACTGCACCCGCAAGAGCAGGCGATGTTCCACCATCCTTGAGAGCGGGTAGCCGTAACCGGGAGCGAGTCGATTGACCATGTGGAACAAAAAAGAACATTTGTCCGTAAGTCAACGACCTTGCTCGATCGTGTGGTCTGCCCATTGTGATGGGTGCAGCGGCTCGCTCTTTATGACGGGAAAGCGAAGGGCGGGAGCGACGCATGGTAGCCCTTGTTTTCCCAGAAAGGAAAGATGCGGGCAGCTGCGGCAAGACAGCTATCGCCCACTCTCTTGGACTGATCATTGGACACCGAGCACGGTCGGGTACTCGATGACTATTGTCCACGATGCCAAGGATGACTTTGCCACTTCCCCTCTGCTTCACAAACTCCCTGTCCTGGTGAGTGAGACCGAAGAGCGGATGGCCGTGAGCATTGCCGCCGCTATAGAATCGCTATGAGGACTCGAGCCGGGCCGATGAATGATCGCCTTCTGCCCCGCGCAATACGACCGATGAGACCTTGATTCGAGGTAGAATCTAGGCCGATGGAATTGAAAGGGGTGGGTGGCGCTTGCAGGATATTGACATGCATGGCATGCAATTAACAATATCTTGTTGTCATGGTCTTCCGAGTCGGAGCTGACGAGGGAGCCAAGAGGGAAGCCGGTGGAAGTCCGGCGCTGCCCCCGCAACTGTAAGCAGCGAGTTGCTGTCGCTACGTGTCACTGGTGTCGAGGCACCGGGAAGGCCAGACAGCGGCGATGACCTGCAAGCCAGGAGACCTGCCATGACATGGACGACCAACCTCGGGCGGGGTGTTCCCGAAGGTGCGCATCGCGGCGTCTGACGCCGCGCCTCGGCGTTCCTTCGCAGTCCCCGTCCTCAACGCCACGGGGATTACATGCTGGCAACCAACACAGTTTCAATCGACGGCACCGCGCAAGCACCTTCTCGTCCGCTGGCGGCGGCCGTTGCCGATGGACTCGGCTATCAGGTCGTTCGGAGGAATGGTTCCGTCTCACCCTTCGACCCCAACAAGATTTCGATCGCACTCACCAAGGCTTTCCTCGCCGTGGAAGGAGCAGCGGCTGCTGGATCGCGGCGCATTCACGATACTGTGGAGGAGTTGACCCGCAGTGTTGTCGCGGCCCTCACCCGCCGCGGCGAAAGCCGCATCTTCCACATCGAGGACATCCAGGACCACGTGGAGCTTGCGCTGATGCGTGGGGGACATCACAAGGTGGCCCGCGCCTATGTGCTCTATCGCGAGGAACGCGCCCGCCGGCGGGCTAAGGAGGAGGCCGCTGCCGGACAAGTGCAGTCCGAACTCCATGTCCGCATCGAGAATGGCGTTTTCGTCCAACTCGACGAAGATCGCCTCAGGGCGATCATCCGCGAAGCTTGCGAAGGGCTTGATGGCGTTTCGCCTGATCCCGTGCTTACCGAGACCCGACGCAATCTCTACGACGGCATCACGCAGGATGAGCTGTCGCTCGCGCCGATCATGGCAGCACGCACGCTGGTCGAGAAGGAGCCGAACTATGCCTATGTGGCCGCCCGTCTTCTGCTCGATCGCCTGCGCCGTGAGGCGCTGACATTGGTCTCCGGCCGGGCCGAACAAGCGACACAGGCCGAGATGCACACCCGCTACGAGAGCTATTTCCCCGAGTTCATCCGCACCGGTGTTGAGGCGGGTCTCATCGATCCCGAGCTCGCGCGTTTCGATCTCAGGCGAATGGCGGCGGCGCTGAAGCCCGAGCGCGACCTCAACTTCCAGTACCTGGGCCTGCAGACGCTTTACGACCGCTATTTCCTGCACCGGGACGGCAAGCGGTTCGAGCTGCCGCAAGCCTTCTTCATGCGCGTTGCCATGGGGCTCGCGCTGCGGGAGATCGACCGGGAGGAGAGGGCGATCGAGTTCTACAACCTCCTGTCGTCCTTCGATTTCATGGCTTCAACGCCGACCCTCTTCAATTCGGGCACCACGCGGCCGCAGCTCTCCTCCTGCTTCCTGACGACGATGGGGGACGACCTGGACGCGATCTTCAAGGGCATCAGGGACAACGCGCTGCTTGCCAAATATTCCGGCGGCATCGGCAATGACTGGACTCAGGTCCGCGGGCTTGGCGCGCACATCCGCGGCACCAATGGCAAGAGCCAGGGCGTGGTGCCGTTCCTCAAGGTCGCCAACGACACGGCCATCGCCGTCAATCAGGGCGGCAAGCGCAAGGGCGCGGTCTGCGCCTATCTGGAGACGTGGCACATCGACATCGAAGAGTTCCTGGACCTGCGCAAGAACACTGGTGACGACCGCCGGCGCACCCACGACATGAACACGGCCAACTGGGTGCCGGATCTGTTCATGGAGCGTGTCGAGGCGGATGCCGAATGGACACTGTTCTCGCCCGACGAGGTGCCGGATCTGCACGACCTTTACGGCCCTGCCTTCCGCAACGCCTACGAGGCCTATGAGGCCAAGGCGGAGTGGGGCGAGATCAGGGTCTTCCGCAAGGTGCGCGCGGTCGATCTGTGGCGCAGGATGCTTACCATGCTGTTCGAGACGGGGCATCCGTGGATCACCTTCAAGGATCCCTGCAACATCCGTTCGCCGCAGCAGCATGCGGGCGTGGTGCATTCCTCCAACCTTTGTACCGAGATCACCCTCAACACGTCAAAGGACGAGGTGGCGGTCTGCAATCTCGGTTCCGTCAATCTCGCCAACCATGTCCGAAGCGATGGCCTCGACATGGAGCGGCTGGAGCGGACGGTGAAGACCGCCATGCGCATGCTCGACAATGTCATCGACATCAACTTCTACACCATCCCGGAAGCGCGGGCTTCAAACCTCCGGCATAGGCCGGTCGGTCTCGGCCTGATGGGCTTCCAGGACGCGCTGCAGAAGCTCCGCGTTCCCTATTCCTCGGAAGAAGCAGTCGAGTTTGCCGACCGGTCGATGGAGGCGATCAGCTATTTCGCCATTTCGGCCTCGGTCGATCTCGCGGCTGAGCGGGGACGCTATTCGAGCTTCGAGGGCTCGCTGTGGTCGAAGGGGATCCTCCCGATCGATTCCATCCGTCTGCTGAAGGAAGCCCGCCCTGGCGTTGACATGGACGAGAGTTCAACGCTCGACTGGGAGAGCCTGCGCGAGCGCGTGACGTCCATCGGCATGCGCAATTCCAACACCATGGCGATTGCCCCGACGGCCACCATCTCCAACATCTGCGGCGTTTCGCAATCGATCGAACCCGCCTATCAGAACCTGTTCGTCAAATCGAACATGTCCGGCGACTTCACGGTGGTGAATGCGCAGCTGGTGCGCGACCTGAAGGAGCGCGGGCTCTGGGACGAGGTGATGATCTCCGATCTCAAGTACTTCGACGGGTCCGCGGGAGAGATCGATCGGGTTCCGGATGATCTGAAGGCACTTTACGCCACCGCCTTCGAGATCGATCCGAAGTGGCTGATCGAGGCCGCCTCCCGCCGCCAGAAGTGGATCGATCAGGCGCAGTCGCTCAATCTCTACATGGCCAATCCGAGTGGCCGGAAGCTGGACGAGCTATATCGTCTGGCCTGGCGGAAGGGCCTGAAGACGACCTATTACTTGCGTTCGCGCTCGGCCACGCATGTGGAGAAGTCCACCCTCAGGGGAACGGATGGCAAGCTCAACGCCGTGACCCCTGCGGTGGCGTCTATGCCCGCGGAAAGCGACGTTGCTCCTGCCTGGGGCAAGGCCTGCGCCATCGACGATCCCGACTGTGAAGCCTGCCAGTGAAGACCGGAGAGACGAACCCATGACGAAGCTCGAATGGAACGAACCGAAGCTGGGAGACACCTCCGCCTCTCACGGGCAGGCTGACAATGCGACAGGTCTCGGCGAAATTGAACGCGGAGCAGCCCGCGTCACCGTGGACGAAAAACGGATGATCAACGCGCGGGCGGACGTGAACCAGCTTCTGCCGCTCAAATACCGCTGGGCGTGGGAGAAGTACCTCGCCGCGTGCAACAATCACTGGATGCCGACGGAAGTGTCCATGCAGGCGGACATAGCGTTGTGGAAGTCGCCCGACGGGCTTACGGAAGACGAGCGGCGCATGGTGAAGCGCAATCTCGGTTTCTTCGCTGCTTCCGAAAGCCTGGTGGCGAACAACATCGTGCTCGCCATCTACCGCCACCTGACCAATCCCGAATGCCGCCAGTACCTGCTGCGGCAGGCCTTTGAGGAGGCCATCCACACGCACACGTTCCAGTATATTGTGGAAAGCCTCGGGCTGGACGAGGGCGAGCTCTTCAACATGTACCGCGAGGTCCCGTCGATCACCGACAAGGCGGCCTGGGCACTCAGGCATACGAAGAGCCTTGACGACCCAAACTTCCGGACCGGAACGCCTGAAGCGGATCAGGACTTTCTGCGCGACCTCGTCGCCTTCTACGTGGTCTTCGAGGGCATGTGGTTTTACACGGGCTTTGCGCAGATCCTCTCGCTCGGCCGCCGCAACAAGATGGTCGGCATCGCGGAACAGTACCAGTACATCCTCCGGGATGAGTCCATCCATCTGAACTTCGGGATCGACGTGATCAACCAGATCAAGATCGAGAACCCGCATCTGTGGACGCCGGCCTTTCAGGACGAGGTCCGGGGCATGCTGGTGGAGGCGGCGGAGCTGGAGGCAGCCTACGGCCGCGATACGATGCCTCGCGGTTTCCTTGGTCTCAATGCAGCGCTGTGCGAGCAGTATATGCATTTCATCGCCAACCGGCGCTGCGCCCAGCTCGGGCTGAAGCCGGTGTTCGCGGAGACGGAAAACCCGTTCCCTTGGATGTCCGAGGCAATGGATCTCAAGAAGGAGAAGAACTTCTTTGAGACCCGCGTGATCGAGTACCAGAGTGGAGGTGCGCTGAGCTGGGACTGAGCAGCGCGCAGTTTTGTCTGGGAGGGCAAGCTCACTGGCTGGTGTGCTTCGGATGCTCGATCACTCTGAAGCATGAGATGCCCAGTGGGCTGCCCGGTGATATCGAAACTATGACTGATGCAGGGTTGTCCGCCCCCATCTTGGGTCGATGGAGCAAATTCTCGCAAAGCAAATCACCACAGATCGAAATCGCTTTCTGCGGCAGAGGGAAACGGCGTTTGCAGTCGCTTCAGCATGGCCCTCCTGGGCCCACCGCCTGGCTTCTAACCTCGCTTTCTGAAAAAGTCTCTGCCTGTAGTAGTCCGACCAGTTTGAAGGCGTCAGCCACGGTTTCAGCACGCGCAGCTCGCCACGTGAGGCCCGGTCCCTGGCCTGCAGCAATAGCTTCGCCATCTCATCGATGATCGGAGAAGAGATCGTGGTGAGCTGCGCAAGGTCGCGATTGGTCAATCGCTGTTTGCGGCCATAGCGGGATGGAATATCCTTCTTGGCCGAATGGCCCATCAGCCTGCGCCGTGTCACGTCCTTGATGTCGGAATTGTCGATCAGGTCGGCAAACCAGTGACGGGACGAATAAAGTGCCACGTCGAAACGATCGAGACCGATCTTCCTCCTGAGATACTGGAAACTCTTCGTCAGGGGTTGGCCCCAGCGCATTTCTCCACCGGGCTTCAAGGGAGTGGGGAGGGGAATGGAGGGACGCCCGCGGGCGGCTGCCCAGGTCCCATGCCAAAGCCCTGCGGAATGACGCCAAGGGCGACGACGGTCTGCATGTCCGCTCGGCCTCGCTCGTAGTGCCAGATATTCTTGATTCGTCTCAGCCACCCCGCTGCCTCGACGTTCTGTGCGACGAAGCGTTTGAAGAGGGTGATCCGTGTGGGCAAGAACCACATCTGTTGACAAACCCACTCTGGTTCTAATCTCTGGAAAACTGGTGTCAGACTGGTGCGAGCCGTGAACCAGATCAAAAGATCACTCGTCCGACTGTCTGATCTAGCGGCTAAGTGTTTGAATTATAATGGAAATTTCTGGTAGCGGAGGAGGGATCCGAACCTGATCGGCCCCCACGGACGGGTCCAATTTGATTGTTAGTGCAATGATGGTCGTGGCGCCAGCGCGGGCGGCATCGCTGGTTGGGGTTGCAGGGCCGCCCGCGCGA
>NZ_BAABGS010000047.1:0-6494 GCF_039541695.1 Chelativorans composti
TGAGCGATGATCCGCTCATCAGCCTGCCCGCTGCGGCAAGCTGATCCGGCACAGTTCGGAAGGCACGGCGATCGCATAAGCTACACCACCTCTCGGGACATCATCAACTTCTTCAATGCTGCACTTCGCTTCTCGAGCGCTTTTGTTGTCTCGTTCGCTAAGTGAGCAGGCCCCGCGGTTTCGAGCAAAGCCACGCGCCCCTGAACCTGAGCCACCAAGTTCTCGTTAGCTCGATCGCGAACCAATCATCAGCCAATACGCTGGTCATCTCACGCGTAAAAATACCAGTCTTCAGGCGCGATCATGCTGGGATCGATGCTGGCCTTGAGCTGATGGCTGCTGATCCCGAGCTTCTCTCGGTACTTAGCAATTTCCTCTTGGACGATACCGAGCCATCGGTCGGGATCATCGCATGCAGAGAAGGCTGCCCGTCATCCCTGAACGAAGGCCGCTAACCGAGCAAGTGCCTTCACCGCTAGAGGGAAGGCATCCTTCTTCGGCAGTTCAAGAGGATAGACGAGCTCCTAGACGCGCCCATCAAGTTCGGCCAGCCTCTTCGAGCGCGCCGGATCGCCTCGTTATGTGTCACATGCTTCTGCGCCCGCGCAGGAGCGATATAGGGAAGCTTCAGGTTCGGCGTTTCGAACATGCCCGCGGTCTCCTGACGAATTCTGACGGGGCGAGCATGATGCAGCTCCGGAATGCGGGGATAACTTTGCTCCCCGGGCATGACCAGCCGCTACTCCGGCTCCTCCCAGTCGCCGCGAGGTGGCTCAGCGTGACGTGCCCTGTGCGGGCTTGCAGAACGCCGCGTGCAACGCCTCCACGACCGAAAGCACTTCCGGGCGCGTGATGCGGTAGTAGACTGTCGTCCCCTCCCGGCGTGCTTCCACGAGGCCGTCCGCGCGCAGGCGCATTAGCTGCTGGGACATGGGCACCTGATCGATCCCAAGTTGCTGGCGCAGTTCGGCGACAGACTTCTCCTCGCGACCGAGCGCACACAGAACGAGCAGCCGTTGCGGGTGGGACAGGCTCCGCATGAGCTCTGCAGCACGGCTGGCTGCTGGTATCATCTCGGAAGCATTCATGATCTTGAAATTATGACTTTTGAATGTTAGCTACAAGAGGCTGGTTCGAGGTCGGTGATCTTTGCGCCGCAGCAAAGTCCGCCGGCAACAGGAGATATATCCCTGCCGAAGAGGAATGGTGAAATGTCTATCGATCGTGCCGTCATGCTGTTCGCCGGGTTCATGGTGCTGATCTCGCTGGCGCTTGGCTTCTATGTTTCGCCGTACTGGTACCTACTCGCGGCCTTCGTCGGCTTGAACTTAATTCAAGCCTCGCTGACCGGCTTTTGTCCCGCCGCCATGCTGTTCAAGAGGCTTGGCTTGAAGCCGGGTCCCGCATTCAACTGAAACAAGCTGCCATGCGACACATCAATGTGTTGCTCGCCGGGCTCTATCTGATCGGTGCGGCCCAGCCTACCGCGAGCGGAGCGGCCGAGGTCCGCGCCAGGGCAGTTATCATCCCGGAAACCAAGGCGGTATTCGGACAAGTGCAAAGCCGCACGGTCGTGCCGGCGCGCGCACGCATTGGTGGGACAGTTCGCGAAATCCGGATCAGTGAAGGCAGCGAAGTGAAAGAGGGTCAAGTCGTCGCCGTCATCGTCGATGACAAGATCGCGCTCGAGCTCGCTGCCGCTCAGGCGAAGATCGACGCGCTGAAGTCGCAACTCAAGAATGCTCGAATTGAGCTCGAGCGCGCCCAACAGCTTCTTCAGCGGGGCGTAACCGCCCAGAGCCGATTCGACCAGGCTAAGACCCAGTTCGATGTCATCGTGAACCAAATGGCGGCCGCCGAGGCGGACAAATCCGTCATTGAGCAACGCGCGCGCGAGGGCGAGGTGTTAGCCCCGGCCACTGGCCGCGTGCTGACCGTTCCAGTAACGGAGGGCACGGTGCTATTGCCCGGCGAAGAGATCGCACGCATCGCAACCGGACGCTATTACCTGCGGCTGTCTCTGCCGGAACGCCATGCCGCCGAGATCGTCGAGGGCGCGACCGTCACCATCGGCCAGCGCGGATTGTCGCCCACCAAGAGCGGGAGCGTCGAAACAGCTCGCGAAGGGCGCATCGCCAAAGTCTATCCGGAAATTGCGAGCGGACGTGTCATCGCCGACGTCGAGGTGAGCGGGATTGGCGACTACTTTGTCAATGAGCGCACGCTCGTCTGGATACCCGTCGGCAAGCGCAAGGTGATCGCAGTCCCGACAGCCGCGGTGCGCACACGCCAAGGCATCGACTACATCCGCATTGCGATTGCACAAGGGGAACAGGACGTGCCGGTCATCTTGGGGGAGACGTTCTCCGACAGCGAAGAAGAGCCTCTGGTCGAGGTGATGACAGGCCTCCGCGACGGTGACCGAGTGATCCTGCCATGAGACTCGGGCTTGCCGGCCTCCTCACGCGGGCCTTCATCAGCTCGCCGCTGACGCCGCTTTTGCTGCTCGCCTCGTTCGCGCTCGGCCTCATCGCGCTTGTGGCGCTTCCGCGCGAAGAGGAGCCGCAGATATCCGTACCGATGGTCGACGTGCGCGTCGAGACCAACGGCCTCAAGGCGGAGGACGCCGTCAAACTCGTCACGGAGCCGCTCGAGACCATCATCAAAAGCATCGACGGCGTGGAGCACGTCTACTCGCAGACCCACGACGACTCGGTCATGGTGACGGCGCGCTTCCTCGTCGGCACCAGCTCGGATGCCGCGATCCTGCGGGTGCACGAGAAGATCCGCGCCAACATGGACCGCATCCCCGTCGGCATTCCCGAGCCTCTGATCGTCGGGCGCGGCATCGACGATGTGGCCATTGTCGTCGTCACGCTCAGCTCGACCACGGAAGCTGCTTCCCGCTGGACCGCGAATGGGCTGACCCGTCTTGCGCGCGAGCTGCAGGTCGAAGTGGCAAAGCTTCCTGACATCGGTCTCACCTACATCGTCGGCCAGCAGCCAGAGGAGATCCGGATCGAGCCCGATCCGGAAAAGCTTTCCCTTTACGGCATCACGCTCCAGCAGCTGGCGGGCAAGATCGAGGGCGCCAATCGCTCCTTCCAAGTCGGACGCGTGCGCCAGGCCAACGAGCAGCGAACGCTGGTCGCAGGGCAGACGCTCCAGCACCTGACCGAGATCGGCAATCTCTTGCTCACAGCCCGCGATGGGCGGCCCGTGTACGTGCGTGACGTGGCAGATGTCGTCCTCGCGACCGACCCCAACGAAACGCGCGTGAGCGAATACCGAAAGACCAAAGATGGTCTCGAACGCGTGCCGGCGGTTTCACTCGCCATCGCAAAGCGTCCCGGCACCAACGCGGTCGTCATAGCAGATAAGATCATTGAACGGCTCGAGCAGGTCCGCGGAAGCATCTTCCCTGCCGACGTGGAGATGTCGATTACGCGCAATTACGGGGAAACTGCGAACGAGAAGGCAAACGAGCTGCTGTTCCACCTCGGACTGGCGACCGTCTCAATTGTTCTCCTGATCTGGTTCGCAATTGGCTGGCGCGAAGCGCTCGTGACGCTCGTCGTCATTCCGACCACGATCCTGCTCACACTCTTCGCCTCGCACATCATGGGCTACACCATCAATCGGGTGAGCCTGTTCGCGCTAATCTTTTCCATCGGCATTCTCGTCGACGACGCCATCGTGGTCATCGAGAACGTGGCACGGCATTGGGCGATGCAGGACGGACGCCCGCGCAGCCAAGCAGCCGTCGAGGCCGTGGCGGAAGTCGGCAACCCGACGATCGTTGCGACACTGACGGTCATCGCCGCGCTACTGCCGATGCTTTTCGTCTCCGGAATGATGGGGCCCTACATGGCGCCCATCCCCACCAACGCCTCGGCAGCGATGCTGTTTTCGTTTTTCGTCGCCGTGATGCTGACCCCGTGGCTCATGATGAAGTTCAGCGGACCAGGGAACGGCGGCCCGTCTCACGCGCATCGCGATAGCCATGTCAGCGGCTTGGGTCGCGCGTACATGGCAGTTGCCCGACCACTACTCGTGAAGCGGTGGCGGTCATGGGTCTTTCTTGCCATCGTCGCCCTTGCAACATTCGGATCAATGGCGCTGCTCTACACGAAGCACGTCACGGTCAAGCTCCTGCCCTTCGATAACAAGACCGAGTTGCAGATCGTCGTCGATCTGCCGGAAGGAGCCTCGGTCGAAGAGACGGACCGCGCGCTCGGAGCCATCGTCCAGCGTTTGTCGGAAGTGCCCGAGGTCGCCTCGTTTCAGACCTACGCAGGTACGGCGGCACCATTCAATTTCAACGGCCTTGTGCGCCATTACTACATCCGATCGTCGCCGGAGCTTGGCGATGTGCAGGTCAATCTGGTCTCGAAGCACGACCGCGCCCGCACGAGCCATGAGATCGCGCTCGATGTGCGCGAGCGCCTCAAAGGCCTCGATCTGCCCACAGGCACCGCCGTGAAAGTGGTCGAACCACCGCCGGGGCCCCCGGTGCTCGCGACGCTGCTGGCGGAGATTTACGGACCTGATCCGGAAACCCGGCGTGCGGTCGCCACCAAGGTGCGCGAAGCTTTCGAAAGCGTTCCTTTCATAGTTGATGTAGACGACTCCTTCGGCGTCCAGGCTCAGCGCGTGCGGCTCGCTATTAATCAAGACAACCTCGAGTATCATCGCGTCGAGCAGTCGGACGTCTACGATACGGTGCGCGCGCTCTACGCCGGCCCCGTTGTCGGTTACTCTCACCGGGGCGGCGGTCGCCATCCCATCCCGATTCGTCTTGCACCCGCAACGAACGAAAAAGTGGTGAGCGAACGGACACTGGCAACACCTGTGCCCGCCAATGCTCTGCCTGGTGAGCGTAGCGTCGTTGAGCTTGGTGATGTCGTAAGCGTTCAGAACGAGCGCGCGTCCTTTCCGATCTTCCGCCACAACGGCCGAGCCGCGGAGATGGTCACAGGCGAACTGGCCGGTGCGTTCGAGGCGCCGATCTACGGTATGCTGGCCGTGGCCGAGGCAATCGAGAAGGCGGACTGGGGCGACGTGCCAAAACCGGCAATCGCGCTCCATGGCCAACCCGATGACGAAAGTACCCCAACGCTGCTCTGGGACGGTGAATGGGAGGTCACTTGGGTGACGTTTCGCGACATGGGCGGCGCCTTCATCGTTGCGATCCTCGGCATCTACATTCTGGTCGTCGCCCAGTTCCGCTCGTTCAAGCTCCCGCTGGCGATCCTGACGCCGATCCCGCTCACGCTAATCGGTATCATGCTAGGTCACTGGCTGTTCGCGGCGCCGTTCACGGCGACCTCGATGATAGGCTTCATTGCACTTGCCGGCATCATCGTGCGCAACTCGATCTTGCTCGTCGACTTCATCCGGCATGCGCGCAAACCGGGCCGCCCGCTAATCGACGTACTGCTCGAAGCGGGCGCAATCCGCTTCAAACCGATCCTGCTCACTGCCCTGGCCGCCATGATTGGCGCAGCGGTGATCCTTGCCGACCCGATATTCCAGGGACTCGCCATCTCGCTACTCTTCGGCCTCGCTTCCTCGACGGCGCTGACGGTCCTTGTCATCCCCGCGATCTACGTGGTCTTACGAGGCGGGGAGAAGCCTGCAACAGCGGACGTTCCGAATGCCGATCAGTGACGCGCAAAGATCTGCGGAGGCGCCAGCTCAGCTGCATTCCCGAAAACGATCAAAAGAGCCTCCTGTTCTTCGTATCGAGCGGTTTGGTAAGACGCCGATAGGTCAGGCGCTTGCCGTTCGCGCCGATAACCGCCTTGGTGGTGCGCTCCTTGTCTGCAATTCCCAGCGCCGACCTGTTGTTGTAGCAGAAGTGGAATTCCGCGATATATCTGCGCATTGCGAGAACACTCGGCGCCTTACGGGGCCGAGTGAACCGAGGAGAGGCTCAAGCATTTCTAGTTTCTGCAACCGCTTCCTTGAGCGCTTTCTCGTTCATGTAGCCAGGATATATTTTCAGGCCAATGACAAAAGCTGGAGTTCCTTGAAGATTGAAGGCATTCGCCTGGGCTATATTGCGAACGATGATTGCATCGATCTGGCGACTGTTCTTCTTATAGGCCGCATGCAACTCAGTCGGATCAAGTCCAACCTTTTTCAGAGTCGCATCGACATCTTGCCGGCTTAACCTCGCGGGCGTGTTCATGAGCGCTTCGAGCGCCGCGGCGTATTTGCCGGCGGCGGCGGATGCGAGAACGAGGTTGGCAGCGTAGATCGATGGGTCTCCGAATATTGGAAAATCTTTCATGACGAGCCTGATACTGCCGTCACTCTCGATGACTTTCATCAGCTCCGGGTGATTTCTCTTACAATACGGACATTGATAGTCGAAGAACTCAGCAATTGATCGGCCCCCACGGACGGGTCCAATTTGATTGTTAGTGCAATGATGGTGGTGGCGCCAGCGCGGGCGGCATCGCTGGTTGGGGTTGCAGGGCCGCCCGCGC
>NZ_BAABGS010000048.1:0-6514 GCF_039541695.1 Chelativorans composti
ACCTCAACCTGCCGAAGCTTCGTGACGATCTCGTCGGGCTTGTGTCGCTTGTTGGCCATTGTGGTCCTCCTTCATGGTCAAAACCATACTTCAAGGTGGACCCGTCCAATGGGGGTGGATCAGGTCTACCTGAGGGACGTGCTCACGCGGCTGCCACTACAAAAGAACCATCAAAATGGCCGAGCTGCTGCCGCACAACGGGAAGCCGCAGGGCTGAACATTCGTCCGACAAACGCCGTGCCGGTCAAGGTGTATTTCCCGGACGCTTACAAACTGCCCACAATCGATCGGGAACCGCAAGCGCTGCAGGCGTCAAGGTGTGTTTACCGGACGCTAACGAGCAACAATTGCCTCTAGGCCAAGAGGGGAGACAGCCTGGCCAGGACCTCTTCCATGATGTGCTCTGGCACGGAAACTGCGAATCCTTTCGTATGGGCAAAATCCCCTCCGCGCGTGATCGGGAGCACGATGGGGACGCCGGTCAGCCGGTTGAACTTGCTTGGTGAAACGATCAGGGACCTGTCGGGCGCCCTGTTGTTCGTGGCCTGCCGTTTGATCCAGTGAAACCAGGTAGATGTGGCCACGTTCCATCACAGCAATTCTCTACCACAGTTTACCTGACGTAAGCGACGACACTCGGGCCCTGAATCGAGTGCAGTACCGCGCGGCGGTTCGATGTGTGCCGAACGGACAGCGACCAACCCCGGTTGACCCCCGGCCTGAATAACGATAAACATCTAATACAAATCGTTTCGACACAATTAATCTCATCCAGGTGGGTGCCTCCAGAATTTTGCCAGGAGGAGGGCAATGATCCGGGGGCAGGCGTGCAAACGTACTTGAGCGTGACGGCCCCATGGATCGACTTCAGCACACACCCGCGCACGACTCAGATCTTGCCGAACTTTCTGCCGAGCCCGGCGTCCACCCATTCGCTACCGGGCGGCCCGACAGGCTGGTTTTCCAGCAGATCTGTACCGAGCGTTTTCCGCCCGAACAGCGTTACGACTACTGGCGCAGCACCGTTATCCGGGCCGCAATCGCAGATGCGCCATCGCCTTCCCAGCGCCACGATTTCCGGGCCACGATTCTGTCGCTTGCCGATGCGCTGAGCGAACTTCACCTTGCGAGTTTCGACGGGTTCAGCGCTCGGCGCTCGCGGGCTGCGGCAAGGCGTGAAGACGGCGAGGATCCATGCCTGATCTGGTTCCGCTCGGGCGCGGCGATGATGGAACAGGAAGGCGATGCCCCGTTGCGCCTGGCTGACGGCGACTTCATGCTGTTCAACCCGTTGCGTGCGACCACGGTGGCATTCTCGCAATCGGCCGTCGTCCAGATCGATCTGCCGCGGCGCGCGTTGCTGGAACGCTTCGGTACGATTCCGGATGCCGCGAACGTCGCGAGGGCCCTCAGGGCTTCACCCATGGGGCTGATGCTGCGTGCCCAGCTGGACGCGCTGTCACGGATTCTCGCCGAACTGTCGCCGAGGGAGCAGATGGCTGCCCTGGGGGCCACGGAAGCCCTGGCGTTGACCATACTCGAAGCCGTGCTCAGCAGCGCCAGCGACCCTGCCGGAGTGTGGGACGGGGGTGAGAGCCCCGACCCCCGGCGCCTGGCGCTTTTCACGGCGGCCCAGCGCTACATCGATCGCCATCTTGCCCATCCGTCGCTGGATGCGGCCACCATTACGCAGGCCCTGGGCTGCTCGCGTTCCACTCTTTATCGTGCCTTCGCCGACCGGGGGCTGGGGATCAGCGGCTACATCCGCGAGCAGCGCCTGCAGCGTTTCCGGGCGCTGTTGCAGCGGGCGCATCCGGCAATCCCCATTGCTGATCTGGCGGCCCGTTGCGGCCTTTACGATGCGCCCAATCTCAGCCGGCTGTTCCGTGCCCGCTTTGGAATGTCGCCTTCGGAGTTTCGTGCGGGCGGCGCCTTGCGCAATGCGGCACAGACTCACCTGAAACCCAGCCAGGGTGAAACGAAAGCCGAATGACCGGGACCTTCCGGGAGGCGGCTACCTGGGTGACACGGAATGATGACCGCGTGAGACGCGGGGATTACCGGCTTTCGAAGCCGCATTGCAATAATCTGCGCAGGATTGTTCTGCGTGGAGACCTGCGGCCATGCCTATTCTTGCCCGACATGCATCATCAACCCGAAACGCTTACCGGTGGGCCGTGGGGCTCGCACTGGGCCTGCTGGCAAGCATTCCCACCGAGGCGTCGAACATGATCCGGCGCGCCGATGTGCAGGCGGTCGTACCCAGGATCGAAGCACATGTCCGCAAGACCATGCAGGAATGGAACACGCCGGGGCTTGCCGTGGGCATTGTGGCCGAGGATGAGCTCGTCTATGCACAGGGGTTCGGCGTGCGCGAGGTGGGCGGTACGGCGCCCGTGACGCCCGAGACCGTGTTCCAGATCGGTTCGACCACGAAGGCTTTTCTTGGCGTGACCCTGGCCATGCTGGTCGACGATGGTGCGCTCGATTGGGACGACCGTGTCATCGACCATGCTCCCGGCTTCCGGCTGATGGATCCCTGGGTGACCCGGGAGTTCCGCATCCGCGATCTGCTGGCGCAACGCAGCGGCCTTCCCGCCTATGTGGCCACGAACATGATGACCTATGGGTACGACGCCGATGACATCATCCGGGCTCTGGAGCATTTCCGTCCCGTGTCGAGCTTTCGTTCGAGCTTCGCCTACCAGAACGCGTTTCACCTGGTCGCCGGGCAAATTGTTGCGCAGCGCAGCGGGGCGCAGGCGTGGGCAGACGTGCTCAGAACGCGTCTGCTCGAGCCGATCGGCATGACCTCGACCAGCGCGACGGCAGACGGGCTGCGACAGGCGTTCGAGCATGCGAGCGGACATCGGTCCGATACCGAGGAGAATGTGGTCGACCCCCTCGGCATGTTTCCCTACAACGCCGAAGGCGCCGGGGGGCTGAATTCCAGCGTGCGCGATCTGGCCCGCTGGCTCCGTCTCCACCTCAATGGCGGTGTGCTCGACGGCACCCGCGTGATCAGCCAGGCGGAGTTGCAAGAAACCTATGCGCCGCTGGTGCTCATTACCGGTCCCATGCATGAGCTGTTGCGGCTGGGCGATAGCGATCTGATCTCGTACGCAACCGGCTGGATCGTGCATAGCACGCCCGAGGGCCGCGTCATCGAGCATGGGGGCGGCACGACCGGTTTTGTCTCCTACGTAGGGTTCGACCCCGACCGGCGTTTCGGTGTGGTCGTGCTGGTCAACCAGTCCGTCACGTTCGGCGACGGGATTGCTGCGCCGCTGGGCCGTTACATCATGGATGCCTTGCAGGGTCGGCCCGAGAGTGATTATGCGGCGCAGATTCTGGCGGCCACGCGCAAGGCGTTGGCCGAAGAACGCGAGCAGGAGGCGCTGGACGCCCGCTACAGCCTGCCGCCCGAAGCGCTGGAAGCTTATACGGGCCGGTACGAAAGCCCCGTGCTCGGGCAGATCGAGATCGTGCGCGATGCGGACGGAACGCTGGGGTTCGAGCTGGGGCCGCAGCGCCTGGCCGTCAGGCTCGAGCCCCGGCCGAACGACGTGTTCATCGCCACGATTCCCGCCGTCGTGCGCGACGGGGACCCGTATACCGACCGGGTCAGGCTGCACTTCCAGAGCGACGAGACCGGCCGCATGGCGCAGATTCACTGGCTGGGTGGCACCGATCAAGCCGGGCAGCCGCCGTTCCGGCGTGTCGATACCAGCGACGCCGGGACGCGCTGAGCCGCTGTCCGGCACGGGCGGTCTTGATTGCAGCATGCGCCGATTTGCTGTCGAACGAGAAAAGGAGGGCTTGTCTTGCGTTACGCAGATTCTTCTCTGAAGGCGTGTGTGGTGTGCGCCCTGTTGATGTCGGCATGGGCGGTGCCGGCGATGGCCGAAACGGCACAGCCGGCCACTTCCCACCCTGCCGGCGTGCCGGAAGAACGAATCGTGACCGCCGACGGCAGCATCACCATCGATGGCAGCACCCTCGACTACACGACTACGGCCGGCACCTTGCTCGTCAGGAAGCAAGACGGCGAGCCGGACGCCGAGCTGTTTTACATGGCCTATACCCTCAAAGACGCCGATCCGCTGACGCGTCCCGTGACGTTCATCTGGAACGGCGGCCCCGGTGGTGCGACCATGCCGATGGATGTGCTGGGTTTTGGCCCGATGCGCTACGACGTGGCGGCCAACCCCGAGACCCGCGCGCCGTTCATTGCGAAGCCCAACCCGCACACACTGCTCAAGCAAAGCGACCTGGTCTTCATCGACATGATCGGAACGGGCTATTCCCGCGCTGTCGGCAGGGCGAAGAACAGTGACTTCTGGGGAGTCGACCCCGACGCGGATGTGACGACGCGTGCCATCGAGCGCTATCTGACCCTGAATGAGCGCTGGCAGTCACCAAAGTTCATCCTCGGAAACTCCTATGGCACCACCCGGGCATCGGTCGTGGCCAACATGGCTCAGGCGCGCGGCATTTCGCTCAATGGGGTGATCCTGGTGGCTTCGGCACTGAACTTCGGGGCGTTCTCCTATGGCATGGACCACGTCTACGTGGTCTCGGTGCCGACGTATGCCGCGATTGCATGGCATCACGGACGGACGGCGCACCAGTCCAGGCACCTGCGAGAGTTCCTTGACGAGGTCATGGCCTTTGCCCGCGGCCCCTACGCTGAAGCCCTGTACGAGGGCAATGCGCTCAGTCCCGCGAAGCGCAGCGAGATCGCATGCAGGCTCGCGGGCTACATCGGCCTGGATCCGGCCTACATCGAGCGGGCCCACCTGCGGGTGTCGGCGGTCCGTTTCCGCAAGGAGTTGCTGCGCGACCAGGGTCTGGTCATCGGGCGTATGGACGGGCGTGAGACGGCGACGGACTTTGACAGTGCCGGGGAGGAGCCCGAGGGCGATTATGTGTTCTTCCGGAACGTGTTCATTCCCGTGGTCTCGATCCTCAAGGAAAACCTTGGCCGGCTCGGTTACAGGGAGGACGCGGAATACATGATGGGCAACTGGGAGGCCGGCAAGACCTGGAACTGGAAGCACCAGCTACCCGTGATTGCGGGTATTTCCAAGCGCGAGATCGAGGAGGACGTCAACATCTTCCCGCAGAATACCTGGGTGGGCGGAGACCTGGGCGCGGCGATGCGGGCCAATCCTGCCATGAAAGTGTTGCAGATTCACGGGTATTTCGATCTGGCGACGCCATTTGCCTGGGGGGATTACGATCTCGCCCACATGACCTTCGATCCGGAACTGCGCAAGAATGTGCGCGCCGAGTACTACGAGGCGGGGCACACCATGTATGTTGACAACGAGGCCCTGGCACAGATGGCACAGCACCTGGAGTCGTTCTACCGGTCGGCGACAGCGCATCCGTGACGTTTGCGGCCAGAGAATTTCGCGTGCCTGCCCCTAAAGATAATAATAGTTATCTATTAACAAGTGTATGATAATGATCGTTATCTTATTGGCTTGACCAGCTGATGATGATATCCTTGATCATCTTTATATATTAAAAGATAATGATCATGATCAGATTGCTCGAGCAACTGGTGCAGGCTCGGCAGGTGGCAGGCATCACGCAAGCTCAGCTCGCGGAGCGTTCGGGCCTCAGCCGCATGGCCGTGCAGAAAGCCGAATCTGGCAACAGCGACCCCCGACTGTCTACCCTCGAAGTCATGGCCAGGGCTCTGGGCATGGAGCTCATGCTCGTGCCCGCTGCCTTGCGCGCCGAGCTGCAGCAGTTCGTCCAATCGGGTGGTCGGCTGCTGGGGCAGCGGGCGGGCATCGAGGCCCCGCCTTCGGTGGTGGAAGAAATCGTTCAAGGTTCGCGGGCGGTACAACGGCGCGGGCGCAAGTCATGAGCACCTTCATCCGCTATCTGCGGGTGTATCTGCATACCGTAGAGGGGCAGAGGCGCCCTATCGGGTATCTGTCGCAATACGGCGACATCCTTCGAGTCTCGTTCGACCGTGACTATATCGACGACCCGCAGCGGCCTACGCTCTCCCTCAGTTACCAGGGGACTGACGACGCGGCGACGCGCGCCATTCTTTCCGCGGCGCGTGATGCCCGTTTGACGAGGGCCGATGGCAAGTGGCCGAGCTTCTTCCAGAATCTCTTGCCCGAGGGCCACAACCGTGATCGGCTGGCTCGTGAGCGAGGGTGTTCGCCGGACGACGAGTTCGAGCTGCTGGCGGCCGCCGGCCATGACCTGATGGGTGCCCTGGAAGTTGAACCGGTGCCGGCTGATGAGGGTGTGCCGCATGCAGTACGTTTATGGCACACGGCACTGGGGCTGGACGTGCTTGTGATCCACCCCCATTGAACGGGTCCACCTTGAAGTATGGTTTTGACCATGAAGGAGGACCACAATGGCCAACAAGCGACCGAAGCCCGACGAGATCGTCACGAAGCTTCGGCAGGTTGAGGTTTTGCGCGGCCAAGGCATGGCGATGGCGGATGCCGTTCGCCAGATCGGCGTTTCCGAACTGACG
>NZ_BAABGS010000049.1:0-6597 GCF_039541695.1 Chelativorans composti
CCGGTAGAACGTCAGTTCGGAAACGCCGATCTGGCGAACGGCATCCGCCATCGCCATGCCTTGGCCGCGCAAAACCTCAACCTGCCGAAGCTTCGTGACAATCTCTTCCGGCTTCGGTCGCTTGTTGGCCATTCTCGATCCTCCGTTTCCTAATCATAACGGCGGACCACTTCACTGGGGGAGGATCACCCTTCATACGGAATTTCCGAGTAGCCGCCTGGGTTCGCATGATGGCGCCGCAGATGCTGCTCGGCGAAGTGTAGCGTCCGGAAAGGACCGTATGTCGTCGCATACTCGGTCCAGCCCCAGGTGTTCTTCGGAAAATGGTAGTCCTCGAGCGTGTATTACCACTCGCGCTTGTCGCGCAGTGGAACTGACCCGGCATCCTGGGTTGGTTGAATGAATGCTGGTTGATCGAGTGCCGGTTCCTGGCGATGATAGGCGGCACTTGCCGCCTGCCAGCATTTTCGCCGGACGCCTATTCCGCGGCCAGGAAATCGGCGACCTCGAGCAGGATGAACTCGTTATTCGCTGCCTTGCCGATCTCGCGCCCACCCGAGAAAGGCAGGTTATTGTCATTGGCGACGAGGATGTGCCTGTCATCCACTTTCATTACATTCTCGATCGTGAGGAAGGGGAAGGCGAACTTGCCGCTCTCTTCTGCGCCGATCACCGCCTTCGCCTCAGGATCATCGATGTTCATCAGGTCGATATGACCGATGCGCCGCAGAAAACCCTCATCATCGGTGGCTCCGGTGTCGATGAGGACAATGCGTTTCACCTTCGCCGGGTTTGGATAGCAGGAAGTGGCGTCCGTGCCGGTGCAGGCAAGAGCGGGGTCGCCTTCGCCATTATCGCGCTCGATGACCAGCGCGCGGCGTTCATCGATGAAATTGAAATCGCCGATCGCAGCAGCGCCTTCACCCAGCCGGAAGCGGAAGCTGGCGCCCGTCCACTCGCCCTTCTTAGGGTCGAAGGTCATGACACGCAGGAAATCGCCTTCCGGCTCGCCATTTTCACCTAGGATCGGTTTTTCCAGCATGGCCCAGAGCAGGTTTGTGTCCGGCTGCAGGGCCATGCCTTCATAGCCGCCGGAGCGCTGCACCTGGAAGTCCTTGCCGGGAGTAGCCGGGACAGTGATGCGAGGCGTATCCGGACCCTTCAGCACCTTGCCATTGAGCTTTGTCTCGTATACGGCGAGGACGCGGCCCTCATCGGTAGCGCGGATCAGGAAGGGGCCGAATTCGTCACCAATCCAGATCTCGCCATCGACAAGCTGGATGCTCTCCGGATCGAAGTCGGCGCCGGTCAGGTAGCGGGAGTCCGTGCCTTCATAGGCAATGCGGAACGGGACCTTATGGTCCGGATCATGCAGGAAGATGGTGTCGAGGCGTTCGACCGTGCCATGCTCGAAATCCGGCTTCATCCGATGGAAGAAGAGGAGCGCGTCAGGGCTGTTGACCTTGTTGCCGAAACCATTGTCGGTGAGAACGTAGATGCTTCCATCTTCGGCCCGGTTCATGGCAAAGCCGGAAAGACCCTGCACGGGCTGGCCGAGGAAGGGCAGCGCAAGGCCGGTCGGGTGATTGCCATATGCGGCTCCGACATCGCCCGGAACCGACATGACTTCGTGATTGCGCGTCGAACCGGTGAACTTGCCCGAGATCATGGCATCGCGCGGCGCATCGGCAGGCGGGGCAACCAGCGTGAAGGCGGGCAGGAAAGCATGCCCGGCAAGCTTCGCCGGATAGATTTCTTCCGCCGATGCAGGAAGGGCGAGCGCGGCGAGCGCGACGCCGGCGGTCAGGGCCTTGCGGATCAGGGTATTGAACATGAATCGCTCCTTGGCTTCATTGCAGATGCAGGGCATTGCTAGCCGCTGGACGTAACAGCCGTGTCTCGGCTGCATGACGGAGAGATGACAGGACAGATTCAGGCGCGCAGGGCTTCGGCGGGCGACTGACGGCAGCCGGCCCAGGCGGGCAGCAGGGTGGCCAGCGCGGCAATGAGAAAGGTCGCCGCAAGTCCCAGCAGATCCTCGCGCCGGAATTCGACGGGCAGGCTGATCCCTGCGGTATTCGAAAGATGATCCGAGATGAATTCAGCGGCGAAATAGCCGAGCCCGTGGCCGAACAGGACGCCCGCGCCGAGCACCAGCGTCACCTCGGTCCAGACAATGGCGAAGATGATCGGCCTCGACGCTCCGAATGCCCGCAATGCCCCGATCTGCCGCCGGCGCTGCAGGACATGGACAGCAACGATCATCAGGATCGCGGCGCCGACGATAATCTGCGTGCCGATGGACATTGCGACGAGAATGCCGCGCACATCGCCGAGCGTTCCATAGAGCCGGGTCAGGACCTCGCCGGGAAAGACGGCCAGCGTCTCGTCGGTCCGGTATTCCTGGCGCAATTGATAAGCGTCCGCAATCGTCCCCGGCTTGACAATGATCGCAGGTAAACCATGAGGCCCATCGCCATGCTCATTTCCTTCGTCATGGTGCACATGGGTCTCCCAGACTGATTCGATGGGCACAAGGATCGCCCGGTCCCATGCCGTGCCGGTTGGCGCAAGGCGGCCCTCGATCCGGTAGAGCACGTCCTCATGCACCGCGCTGGCCTGGCCGGGGCTACCATGATTGGGCTGGAAGGTCGTGCCGAGTGGATACGTGACTGCTGATCCGGCAATCGCAGAATGAGGTCTCTCAAACCCCTTGCCTTCGCCAAGCCCACCGAGCATGGCGATTGCCTCGGGCAGCGTGCCGACTACGGGAAAGGGCCCGACTGAATCGCCGAAACCGACGGGCACAGCCATTGCCACACGCGGATCTGCCTGCAGTCGCGCCAATATGTCGTCCTTCAGCAGCGGAAGCGGCGCCGGCTGCAGGAATATGCTGGACAGGACGAGCTGCGTTTCGCTGCCCGGCGCGCCGATTACGAGATCAAATGGCGCCGCAGCGCGCGCGCTGCCTAGACGGAGCGCACGTTCTTCGAGGATCACGGCAACGCTCAACGCAGTGGAAAGCGCAACCAACAGGGCAAGGGCGGCGGCGCCGATCCAGTTCCGGCGCAGATCGGCGAGAATGAACTCCAACATGCTCAGGAGACCAGTTCGCCATTTTCGAGGCGCAACACCTTGTCCATGCGGCGGATGAGCCGTTCATCATGCGTCGCGGCCAGGATCGTCGCGCCGCTATCTGCGGTCAGTTCGGTGAGCAATTCGGCTACCGCTTCACCGGATCCGGCATCGAGACTAGCGGTCGGCTCGTCGGCAATGATGATCTTCGGATTGCCGACCAGGGCGCGCGCCACCGCGACACGCTGCATCTGTCCGCGCGACAATGTTTCCACCGGCTGCTCCGGTCGCTCGATGCCGGTGCGGCGCAACAGTTCCAGTGCCCGCCTGCGCGGTGCCTCACGCAGACCGAAACGGGCAAGCCGCTGCGGCAGCAGCACATTGGCCTCGGCGCTCATTCCGGGAAACAGGTGGAAATCCTGCATGACAAGGCCGACATTGCGTGCGCGCCACTGGTCGCGCCGTCGTTCAGAAAGTTTGCTCAACTCGGTATCTCCCCATTTTACAGATCCGGTGCTCGGCCGGTCCATGCCGGTGATCATGTGGATGAAGGTGGACTTGCCCGAGCCTGAGGGTCCGGCAAGAGCGATGCGCATGCCGGGCTCCAGCGTCAGGCGGTCGATCTGCAAGGCAGGCTGCGCAAGACCGGGATAGCGGACTTCCAGCCCGCAGATCTCAAGCTTCAGCATCACGCCCGCCGGAAGCTCGCATCAGAAATTCGCAGCAGGCTGACGAAGCCCGTTTCCGGATCAGTCCAGGAGCCGGCTTCCAGACGCCCGGTCACTTCGATCGGCCCGTTTGCCTGCTCGAAGGTCTGCGCCCGGCGCAGATAGACGACGACAATATCGTCCGGCCAGTCGGCATCGGAGGCGCAGAAGGGACAGATCGACACCGGCACTTGGGTCAACACGAAGAAATCTGCTTCCGCCTTGAGCGGTGGCGCCATGAAACCCTGCATGGAAACGATCTCGCCCTTGAGCGCCTCGATCTTGTCGGAGAAGCGAAGGCCAAGCACGCCGAACTCGGCATAGAGCTCATCAAAGGCGAGCGAAGGGCGAGCCAGGGCGGGCCGAGCGTGAAGGAAGATCAAGCTCCCCATCAGGACAAGGCTCTGGCGGCGGTTCAGCATGATCCTGCTCCCAGGTAGAAGCGGGAGACCGGATGCCGGTCCCCCGCGGGTTGGCTACGCTAGTTGGTATGGCGGACGCCAAGGGCGAGCGCTTCTGCGATGACGCGGTAGACATCGCTCTGCTCCATATAGCCCTTGAAGCGCTCGGCACCGGGGCCGGAAGCCTGCAGCACGACATCATCGACCGCATGGACGCCCGTATCGCCGCTCGTCGGGATATTGCCCTTGACCAGCACGGCGCCGGGCTCATCCTTGTAGGCTTCATTGGCGACATATCTGCCATTCTCGTCGCGGATCGCCGGAACGAAGGGGCCATCCAGCTTCGGCCGGAAAGTCTCGTAATGGTCCGGGCCATTATTGGCGGCCATGAAGAGACGGCGGGAGACATCGACGCGATCGGGATAGCCATCTCCATCGGCATCCTCATAGTTGGGGAAGCCGGCGGCGGCATAGGTGCCGACCTTTTCGCGCATTTCGTCGCCCTCTTTCTCGTCATCGATCGTGCCGATGATCGAGACGCCATGAGTGTGGTCGCCCGTGACGATGATCAGTGTGTCCGGATTGTTCTCGGCAAATTCCCGCGCCACGCCGACCGCGTGATCGAACTCGATCGTGTCGATGACGGCACGCTCCCAGTCGAGCGGATGGGACATCTTGTCGACATTGGCCGCTTCGACGACCAGCACGAAGCCTTCTTCATTCCGGGACAGGACATCCAGCGCCGCGCGGGTCATGTCGACGAGGCCCGGCTGATCCGGGAACTTGTCGACCGTGCCTTTCTTCAGGAATTGCCGGTCGAGCGTCGTGTCCATGTTGCCGGTGTGGAAGAGGCCGAGCAGCAGGCCGCTATTGCTGCCGGTGGCAGTTGCCAGTTCCGTTCCGCTGGTTGCCAGCGCATAACCTGCCTCGCGATAGAGCGAGACATGATCGACATCATCCTTGCGCTTGGAGCCGGGCGTGGACTGCGGCAGGAAATAGGCTGAACCGCCGCCGAGGATCACTTCCGGACGCAGTTCGAAGATCTGGCTGTTGATCTCGGCCTTGTCGGCACGACGGCGCGTGTGAGCAAATACTGCGGCGGGCGTTGCATCCTGCAGCTCGGAATTGCTGACGACGCCGATTGCCTTGCCGGTCTGGCGGCGCAGCGCTTCGGCCAGTGTCTCGACGCGGGGATCGTCGAGCGAATCCTCGGTCCGGTCGGCATAGACGCCAAGCGCATTGACCGCTGTCTTGTGCCCGGACATGTAGGCCGACATGGTGTTGGCGCTATCCGTGGCGATAGAGTTCGTCGAGGATGTTCCAATGAATGCCATATGGTCGAGCTCGTCCATGTTGAGGCGGCCATTGGCCTTTCCTTCCGTCATGCCCTTCGACATGATCCGCGCCGCGGTGCGATGTGCAACCGAGAGGCCGTCGGCAATGAGGAAGATGACGTTCCTTGCAACGGGCGTGTCCGGCGTGTCGTAGACTTCCCACGTCACCGACTTCGCCTCATCTCCGGCCCGAGCGACAACGGTATAGGTTCCGGGTTCGTCGATACGGATGCCATTGATACGGATGGCCGACGCCTCGACGCCTTCCTCCTTCTCGATGAACCGGGGATCCTGGCCAAGCACTTCTGCCGCAGGGCGGCCGTTGATGGTCAGTTCGATTTCACTTTCCGCAACCACATTGTCGAATTCGACCTTCAGGTCAAAGGGGGACGAGACGAGGATGGTGGCGCGGTCGATCGGATAGATGGTCGCGGCATGGGCCAAGGTCATGCTGAACAGGGCTGTGGTCGCCGCGAGCAGGGGCAGAATTCTGCGCATCGTCGATTCTCCTTGAACGATGTGAACGATGCTGCAGTAGCCGCATTGGGCAACAAAGCAGTGACAGGGAGATGACAGTATTGTTGCAGCGAACGGCGCCGGCTGAATCGAAACTGAGTTTTGGTCATTGCCGAAACCCTGCAGGAGACGTCCGGAATGGCCGGTCTCACCTTGAGCAAAGGTCGCCTGACCCTCGCGGAGCTGGAGAGACACTAGTCGTCACGCAGGAGAGTGATCCGGCAGGATGGGCGCATAGGATGCCGCCCACTTGCGATGCCCCAACCGATCCGGATGCCCGACGCTCGGTTTTCCTAGGACTTCGAGTTTTCAGCAGAGCATCGGGATCCGCCGATCCGGATCGTTGGGAATCGGTGGCTCCCATTCGCGCCAAGGTGCTTGGTTCCTGTCCCCGGCATGGAATCGGTGCTGCCCGTCCGATCCGGAGTGGAGCGGAGAGCCCGAAGTCCGCTGCACCCGGTGATCGGCCCCCACGGACGGGTCCAATTTGATTGTTAGTGCAATGATGGTGGTGGCGCCAGCGCGGGCGGCATCGCTGGTTGGGGTTGCAGGGCCGCCCGCGCG
>NZ_BAABGS010000050.1:0-8316 GCF_039541695.1 Chelativorans composti
ACATGGCGGCACGTTGGCCACCTCGTCTCCTCCATCCAGCCAGCGGAATGTACAAACTATTTCCGAAACGCCGGCTATGGTTCCGAGAAAAGCTGAATGGCTCTAAAGTAACCAAAGGGCGGACCGTATTCCCATTCAGCTCAAACCTCTGGCGTTGGCCGGAGGTTTTTGATTCACTGGGGCATGTTGAAGAAGCCCGCGCCCGTTCAGACGGCGATCGAGATGGTGACGCTCGAGAGCCTTGTCCCCGCCGATCACCTGCTGCGCAAGATTGAGGCGGTGATCGATTTCTCCTTCATCCATGACCGCGTGGCGGGGCTCTACTGCGCCGACAACGGCCGCCCGCCGCTCGACCCGACCTTGATGTTCAAGGCCCTGTTCATTGGTTATCTGTTCGGCATCCGCTCCGCGCCAGCTGGTGCGCGAAATTGAGGTCAATGTCGCCTACCGCTGGTTCCTCGGGGCCGAAGCTAACTGATCCGGTGTTCGACGCCTCGACGCTGAGCCAGAACCGGCGGCGGCGCTTCAACGGCACCACGGTGGCGCAGGACATCTTCGACGCGATCGTCGAACAGGCGATCGCCCATGGGCTGGTCGACGGCACCGTGCTCTACACCGACTCGACACACCTGAAGGCCAATGCCAATAAGGGCAAGTACGACCTGGCGATGATCGCCAAGTCGCGCGCCGACTATTGGGCCGATCTGGCCGGGCGGTCGAGGCGGAAAGCAGGCTGCACGGCCAGAAGCCGCTCACGGAAAAGGAGCGGAAGCCGCAGGTGAAGGAGACCAAGGTCAGCCGCACCGATCCGGACGCGGGCTCCTTGGTGCGCGAGGGCAAGCCGACGGGTTTCTTCTACCTTGATCACCGGACGGTTGGCGGACGCCTTGCGATCATCACCGATACCCATGTGACGCCGGCCAGCGTACATGCTCGATCGTCTATCTGGAGCGGCTCGATCGTCAGCGGGCGCGCTTTGGCTTCGACGTGCGGGCGTGGGGCTTGATGCGGGCTATGCCACGGCCGGCATTACCCATGGGCTGGAAGAGCGCGGCATCCTAGGGGTGACCGGCTATCGCAACCCGACGCCACGGCGCGAGGGGATGATGCACAAGTCGACGTTCGTCTACGAGAAGGAGACCGATGGCTACCGCTGCCCGGCGGGCCAGCTGCTTGGCTATGCCACCACCGACCGCAAAGGCTACCGGCACTACCGGTCCGATCCGGGCATCTGCCGCGCCTGTCCGCTGCGGGCCTCCTGCACCAGCAATGCGAAGGCGGTGCGCACCATCACGCGGCATGTATGGGCGGAGGTACGCGAGCGGACGGACAGTTACCGCAAGACGCCGTGGGGCAAGGCGATCTACAAGCGACGCAAGGAGACGGTGGAGCGCTCGTTTGCGGATACCAAACAGCTGCACGGGCACCGTTATGCGCGCTTGCGCGGGCTGATGAAGGTGAGCTGGCAATGTCTGCTGGCCGCGGCCAGTCAGAAGATGAAGAAGATCGCGCTGGCGATGACCCGGAAACCGCGACTGGCAGGGGCGTGAGGCCGCGGGCTCCTTCGTCATCTTCTCTGCGTCAATGCTCACAGCGACGCCGTCCCGCTCAAAAGAAAAACCCGCCAAAAAAATCGGCGGGTTTGTCAGCGGTCTGAGGCGGACCGTATTCCGGCCCCCCCTTTTCTGCTCTTCGTGGATTATGCCTCAGCCCGTTTCTTGAAACGCTTCCACGGTGTCCAGATCGACGAGAGAATGAGAAACGCCGTCAAAAGAAGGAACGAGAGACTAATCGGGCGCTCAAGGAACACCATGTAGTCGCCACGAGTGATCAGCAATGCGCGCCTAAGGTTTTCCTCCACCATCGGTCCAAGCACAAGTCCAAGCAGTAGCGGAGCTGCCTGGAAGCCTAGTTTGCTCAAAACATAGCCGGCCATACCAAAGCCAATGACAAAAAATATGTCACCGGTGCTGTTTTGGATACTGTAGACGCCGATGGCAATGAGCAGGATGACCGCCGGTGCAAGGAACCTGTATGGTATTGAAAGGAACCTCACCCATATGCCGATCAAAGGCAGGTTGAGGATCACCAGAAACAGGTTTCCGATCACAAAGCTCCCGATCAGACCCCAAAAGATATGGGGGTGTTCGGTCAGGAAACGCGGGCCTGGCTGGATACCGTGGATCATCATTGCAGCTAGCAGTAGCGCCATCACGCCATCGGCAGGAATGCCGAGCGACAGAGTCGGAATGAATGCGCTCTGCGCCGTCGCATTGTTAGCCGCTTCCGAACTCGCAATGCCTTCGATGGTGCCCTGACCAAACTTCTCGGGATGACGGCTAATCTTCTTCTCCATCAGGTAAGCCACGAAGGAGGAAATGGACGTGCCCGTTCCCGGGAGAAGGCCAAAGGCCATACCCAGGACTGAACCTCGCGTAATCGGCCAGATCGAATCACGCACCTCGTGGCCAGTAGGCAGCAAAGTACGCCAAGTCACCTTGTAGATGCTTGCGTCCCGCTCACTAGTTGACGTCAGGTTGCGGATCACCTCGGTAACACCGAAGAAGCCCATGGCCACTGCTACAATGCTAATTCCGTTCCAAAGATCGGTAAACCCGAAGGTGAATCGCTGCGCACCCGTGTTGACATCTGCACCTACCATTCCAAGAATTAGGCCAAACAAGACCATTATGATGCCTTTGGCCACGGATCCTTCCGACAGGGTGGCGGCCGCAATAAGGCCCATCATCATCATCGAGAAATAGTCAGCCGGCTGGAACTGAAGCGCTACGCGTGCCAGAGGCGCGGCAAAGATGACCAGCAGTATAATCGCCAGGTTGCTGCCAATGAACGACGCCATGGTGGTGATAAAGAGTGCAGCGCCCGCTCTCCCTCGTTGCGCCATTGGATGTCCATCAAGGCAGACAACGGCTGACGACGCGGTGCCCGGCAGGTTCAACAGGATGGATGTGATAGATCCGCCATACTGTGCGCCGTAGTAGACGCCTGCCAGCATAATCAGCGCATCGGCTGGAGCGACGTGAAATGTGACGGGGAGAATGAGGGCGATGGCTGCCATGGGACCGACGCCCGGCAGCACGCCGACCATCATACCCAGAGTGACACCGCCGACGCTATAAAGCACGGAAGGCCATGAAAGAGCCAGCGCCATGCCTTGCAAGAGACTGAATAACGCTTCCAAAGTAGCCTCCTTCTGTGTCACAGAGGCCAGCGGATGGCGGGAAGTGCGAGGCCCAGGCCATTGATGAATACCAGGACCGCTGCGATACTAATCGCCAACGCATAGATGACGTCGGCCCACGCCAAGCGTCCGGTCACGGCCGCGCTGACAAATAGCATAAGAACCGTTGCCGACGGAATCATGCCGAATAGGGGAAGCAGCACTGCGAAGGAGGCGAGTGCGGCTAGGATCAGAAAGGAGGAAACCTTGATAGGGATCCTCGCAGGCTCTCCACCGTTGCGAAGGGAGCCGATGATCAGCAGGGCTCCGAGCGCCACGAGAAGCACACCGACGCCGAATGGGAAACCTCCCGACCCCAGGCGTCTCAAGCTACCAAGGCCAAGAGATAGGCCCTGGCCGAGCGAGACACAACCAATGACAACAGAGATCCAGCCTCCAACGCTGTCGGAGGTGAGGAATAACCGTTCCAGAAGGCTGGATTTGCCGGCATACCCGGCTGTCTGAATTACTTCTTTGCTCATGGCATCTGCACCATTCCTGGTGGAAGTGACATTACATGACTGGCGATTTCGCCTGGCGTGGTGAGCCAAATCTGATCGCGGTGCATCGCTATGTGCTCGAAAATCTTGCGTAGCTGGCGGATGCGGTGAGGTTGTCCAGTCAGGAACGTGTGGAGCGACAAGCAATAGACCTGCGGATAAAGTGCACTTTCCTCAAGCTGCTCATCAAAGGCATCAATCGCCATTCGCGTGAAGTCGGTGTCAGACGCACCACGGTTCACGTAGGCCGGCAGGTCGTTGAGCTCCATCGAGGGGTACGGAACGGCAAGGATCGGGCCTTCATCCGTACGGAACCACTGGGGCTGGTCGTCAAACCACCAGTCTAGCATGTATTCGAACCCTGCCTTCTTCAGCAGTTCAGGCGTTTGCGGGCTCTGGGAGATGAATGGCCCAAGCCATCCGCGAGGAGCCACACCCTCGTGCTTAAGCATGATGTCGCGCACTTCCTCCAGCATGGCCATCTCATATTCCGGCGTCATGTCGATCTGACGCTCCGAATTGGTGCGGCCGTGGCCGACGAACTCATCACCACGCTTGCGGAATGGCTCCAGCACCTGCGGTGCTTCCTTGTAGACCATGCCATTGGCGAGGATCGCCAGCGGGAGTCTGAATTCCTCGCACAGCCTCAGGATCCGCCACACACCGACACGGTTGCCATAATCGCGATAGGCATAGCCGCGGTGATATGGCGGGCTTGGCTGTGAAGTGAAGTCATTGCCGGGGTTGCGGCCGAATTCGAATGCCTCAATGTTGAGGGCAATATAGACTGCCAAACGCTTGCCCCCAGGCCAGTCATAAACTGGTCGATCAACTATAGGGCTGAACTTGTATCGATCCATTGCGTTCCTCACGCGGTAAGTGCTTGTTTTGAAGCAGTGGCGCCACGAACCACGTCGATGATCCATGCGGCATCGGAGCCATCCTTGCCACGCCAGGCGACATGTCCGTCGGGCCTCACAAGGACCAGCGGCTGTTCGTAGAGCTCAGCAATCTTGGCATCGTCGATTGCCTCTACGCGGAGCGGAATGCCTGCCTTGCCCGCAGCCGTAACGAAGGCCCCAGCGGCCTTCGAATCTGCGCCGAAATCGAGCAATACGAAATCACGTCCGTACAGATCGAGGATCGAGCGACCGTCGCTGAGCCATGCGTGAGGTGCCCGGTGCCCGGGACGTGCAGTGGGAACGTAGGTTGTATATTCATCAGGCGTCGGCGGTGTCCCATCCGGAACGCAGATCGGCGAATTCTCGTACCTATAACCTAGCTGGATGCCCCACGACTGCCAGTCGGAGCGGGTATTTTCCTTTAGTGCCCGACCAATTGCCGTACGCAGCTTGTCGCCTTCTTCTCCAGGGGCATTGATGTCCGAAGTGTCCAGCGGCGCATTCCAGGTCCTGAAGTTATGGGTGGAAAAGGCAGCATTACGCACAGCGATGGGTCGGCGTTCTGCCTCATAGCTCTCGAGCAGGTGCTCGCCGCCCCAGCCCTTGAGCGTGGCAGCCATCTTCCATCCAAGGTCCACAACGTCGCCAAATCCGGTGTTAACTCCCATACCGCCTGTGGGCGACATTGTATGAGCAGCGTCACCGGCAATGAAAACATTGCCCTTTCTGTAATGCTCGGCGACCAGCTCCGTACGGCGCCAGGGCACTACGGTGATGACTTCGAACGGGATGTCATCACGGCCAAGTGCCCGCTTGATCCAGCCTCCAGAGTCAAAATTCTGGAGATCGAAGCGCTCTTCGTTTCCGAAAACGGTAAGGCGCCAGAGCTTGCTTCCGTCAATAACGGTAAGGTTTCCCCATGTACCTTCCGGGCCGACCAAAATGCAACGCTCGAAGTCCCCGATTTGGGTCATTTCAAGCAGGTCAGGGCAACGGAAAAGAATGCCGATAGAGTAATTGATCTTCGGCTTGCCGAGCATCGGAATGCCGAGCTCGGAACGGACCGTGCTCGTAGCACCGTCGCAGCCGATCAGGTAGCGGGCGTTGACAGTCAAGACCTTTCCAGTCTTCACATTGCGGACAGTCGCGGTCACACCTTTGCCTGTATCGGTGAAGCTCTCCAGCGCATGTTCAAAGCGCAGATCGATTGCAGGCTGAGCGCCGGCAAATCGCTGCAGGATCGGATTGAGCCACATTTGCGGGCAGCGCTGACGCTTGTGCGGCGTCCCTTCAGGAATGGGCGATTCTGCAGTCGAGGGATAGTCGTCACGCTCAAGCTGATGGCCGGTCAGGGCCGTGCAGAAGACGATCGAGAGCTTGTAGTCATCGGGAAAACCGGAGGTTCTCACCTGCTCCGCAAAACCCCACCGCCGAAAAAACTCCATGGTGCGGGTGACAATCGTACCGATTTTGGGATGGTCAATGTAGCCATCTGTCTTTTCGATCAACATGCAATCGATGCCATTGTAAGCTAGGTCGATTGCCATGGTGAGCCCAACCGGCCCCCCGCCTACGATGAGAACCGGCGTGGTTATTTCTTGAGCCATATCAACTCCTAATATTACTTGAAGGAGATGTTGTTGACCTCGGAGACGCGCT
Organism: Chelativorans composti; assembly: GCF_039541695.1. NCBI lineage: Bacteria > Pseudomonadati > Pseudomonadota > Alphaproteobacteria > Hyphomicrobiales > Phyllobacteriaceae > Chelativorans > Chelativorans composti. The sequence goes on from NZ_BAABGS010000050.1 coordinate 6,303, forward strand.
TCCAGGTCTCTGCCGTGCTGGTAATGGCCTCCTGGAAATCAGCCGGATCTTCCACCACGGTCTCCATGCCCTGTTCGCGGACAACTCGAATAACGTCTTCGGTCTGCGCGGCAGCCTTGGAAGCCTTAGACAGTGTTGCAAGTACATCATCTGGCAGCCCTGCCGGCCCAAGAACGCCATACCAGCTTTGCGATACTTCGAGCTGCGGGAAACCTGCTGCGGTAAAGGTCGGAACCTCTGGCATGTTCGGGTCTGCCGTTGCCGTCGTCACGCCAAGGAACTTCAGCTCCTGGCCATCCCTGTAAGGCAGGGCCAGCGGCACGCCCATGAACATGGCATCAATCGTTCCGGCGATCAGGTCCGTCGATGCGGGGCCGTTTCCCTGATAAGGTATATGCTCGGCCTCAAAGCCAGCTTCTGCTTTGAACAGCTCCATCGTCAGGTGATGAATGGTGCCAACGCCGGGAGAACCGTAGTTGATGCCATCAGCCTTTGCTTTGGCGTAGGTCACAAACTCTTCAATCGTATTTGCGGGAACGTCCTTGTTAACCGCGAGGACGATGGAATGGGTCATAATACGACTGATGGGTTGGTAGGCCGTGGAAATGTCATAGGACAGATCCGGGTAGAGCAGGGGAGCAATCGAGAGGAGGCTTGAACCACTCCACAGAAGGGTGTACCCGTCAGGCGCGGCTGATGCTACGATACCGCCGCCGGTTGTACCGCCTGCACCCGGACGGTTGTCGACAACGACGGGCTGATTGAGCTGCTTTGACAGCGCATCGGCAAAGACTCGCGCTGTTAGGTCTGTATTTCCACCTGTCGCGAACGGTACAATGAGTGTTATCGGCCGCGACGGATAGTCTTGCGCCATGGCCGGCATGGTCAGCGCCAATGCAGATGCTGCAATTGCGGCTCCAATGAGCGTACGCTTACTTACATTGATCTTCATTGTTCTCCCCACATTTGTTAGACGGATTCATGTCAAAATGTTTCATGCTCGCAGTCTTCCGCTCCAGCCTCCGAATAATGGCTCGGTCGGGGTTGGTTCGGGCAGCTCCACACCGGTCTCTTTCATGACCGCCCATGCCAGGCACAGATTGGAGGACAGTACAGGTTTACCGATTTTTTCTGCGATGACAGGGATCGCTTTGATCGTTGGCATCCCTGTACCGGTCAATATCAGCATGTCAGCCCGGTCCACAGATAGACGCGATATATTCTCTAGTATCGAGTCTGAGCGTATTTTGTAGACACTGCGAGTATCTGAAGGATCGAGCGGCGCATAGGCATGATCGACGACGTCGAAGCCGGCCTTGCGCCAGAAACTGATGCTGAGCTCCGCCAGCCAGTCCGGATAGGGTGCAAACACCACAATCCGCTCCCCTCCCAGATGCTTCAGTGCCGCTTCGATTGCCGCCGCAGCCGAGATGACTGGGTAGCCGAAGCGCATCTGCATCGCGGCCATAATTTCTGCATCGCGCTCGTGACCAACAATATATGATGACCCGGTGCAAGCATAAGCCGCACAATCTATTTCAGCAGTATCAAAAGCGTCCAAAGTTTCATCAAGATTTTCTAGGTATCCAACAAGTCTATCCTTTGAGTCAGTGCGGCTGCCTTTCAATCGTGAGGTGATGATGTTCACCCCTTCCGGCATCAGCGCGTAGAATTCCGGCTCTACTGTTGGGTTTGCCTGCGGGACCGTCAGTCCAATGGTGGCGACAGTTCCGTACTCTCGCTGCTTGTGTGCACCTAACGCCATAGTGCATTCCTCCGTCTCCACCGACATCCTGCCCTCAGAGGAGTAAACTGTCAACAGCATGCAGTTTGAATTTGCTTAAATTGATCGAATGAGAGAGCCGGTGGACGTTAGAAGCCTCAGTCTGCGAGACCGATCCCCGGCAAAGTGTCAACGGCGGTGCAAAATCCGGCCACGCGGCGGCGCAAAACCAGGCCAGGTGGCAGTGGCCTGCGCCATGGCGCGCGCGCTTACCAATAGCTGGCGCGTGCC
>NZ_BAABGS010000051.1:0-8827 GCF_039541695.1 Chelativorans composti
ATCAACCCAACCCCTGAAAGCATCAAAGCTCTCACAAGAAAAATCTGAGGACGAACCGTCCTTCCGTCCGGCAGCGCCGCCGCCGTCGTTGATGGTCGTGATATAGGCTGGCCGTTTTCCCAAGTCAACAGGGTTTGTTCAAACCGGTCCAAATTTATTCGTTCCGCCGCCCGCTTATGGATAACAACCGGTGAAAAACGCGCGTCAGGACGGCGGAGGCATCCCGATAAGTGATTGATTTTCCGTCGGTTCAGAGGGCGCCCTTGGTATTCACCCGGGCGGGAAAAGAAGCAATCCGCGCATGAACAAGGCGCCATGCCCCCCATGAACAAGGCCGTTCCGGTCCTTACGGGGCCAATGGCCGGCGCGCTCGACAAGTGGGCGGCGGGCGACATACGATCCGTTCGGCTTTCAGCGCCGCGCAAGCCAGCAAGGGGGGCAGGTCGGAGCACGGATGGAACGCCTTCCCCAGCCGGAAGAGGAGAGAAGACGCCGTGACCAATCCGCTTTTTGACAGCCTGGTTGCTCCGCTCGCCCTTCGCGACGGAACCTTCATCATCGATTCGGCCGGGCGGGAGACGAGCGGCAGGGACTTCCACGCAATGGCCCTGTCCTTCGCATCCACCCTCACCCGACTCGGGCTCAAGCCCGACGACCGCATGGCGGTGCAGGTGGAGAAGACACCGGAAGCTCTCGCTCTCTATTGTGCCGCCCTGGCGGCGGGAATCATCTTCCTGCCACTCAACACAACCTACACCACGGAAGAGGTCTCCTATTTCGTGTCGGATGCGGGCGCGGCACTTCTGGTGGGCGACCCGGCCAAGACCGAATCGCTCGCACCGCTCGCCGAATCGCATGGCGCGCGGTTCGAGACGCTCGACAGGAAAGGCAAGGGAAGCCTGCGGGACAAGGCCGATTCGACCGCCACCGACTTCCGGCCGGTCGACCGGGGACCGGACGATCTCGCGGCGATTCTCTACACCTCCGGCACGACCGGACGGTCGAAGGGGGCGATGCTTACGCAGAACAACCTGCTCTCCAACGCCGAAGTGCTGGTGAAGGAGTGGCGATTCGACTCGCGCGACGTGCTGCTGCATGCGCTGCCGATCTTCCACACGCACGGGCTGTTCGTCGCCTGCAACACGGTGATGCTGTCCGGCGGTACGATGATCTTCCTGCCCGGCTTCAAGACGGACGAGGTGATTCGGTGGCTGCCGAAGGCCACGACCATGATGGGCGTGCCCACCTTCTACACGCGGCTTCTCGATTCGCCCGCCTTTACGCGCGAGCTTGTCGCCCACATGCGGCTGTTCACCTCGGGCTCTGCGCCGCTGCTTGCCGAGACGCACCGGCAATTCGAGGAGCGCACGGGCCACCGGATCCTCGAACGCTACGGCATGACCGAGACGAACATGAACACGTCCAACCCTTATGACGGGGAGCGACGCGCCGGCACGGTCGGTTTCCCGCTGCCGGGTGTGGAACTCAAGATCACGAATCCGGAGACGGGCGCCACCCTGCCCGCCCGCCAGCCGGGCATGATCGAGGTGCGCGGCCCCAACGTCTTCAAGGGCTACTGGCAGATGCCGGAAAAGACGAAGGAGGAACTTCGGGAGGACGGATTCTTCATCACCGGAGACATCGGCGTGATCGACGAGGATGGCTATGTCACGATCGTCGGCAGGGCGAAGGACCTCATCATCACCGGCGGTTACAATGTCTACCCGAAGGAGATCGAGCTCATTCTCGACGAGCAGCCCGGGGTTCTCGAAAGCGCCGTGATCGGCGTGCCGCATCCGGACTTCGGCGAGGGCGTCGTCGCGGTGCTGGTACCGAAACCCGGCGAGAAGATCGATCTCGAGACGATTCGCGAAGCCATGGCGCGCCAGCTTGCCCGCTTCAAGCAGCCCAAACATATCGCTATTGTCGACGAACTGCCCCTCAACACCATGGGCAAGGTCCAGAAGAACGTGCTGCGCCAGCAGTTCAAGGACCTGTTCGCCTGAGCCATCCCAGCCGGAGATATCCATGAATTTCGACGAAATCATCGACCGCCGCGGAACCCACTGCTCCAAGTGGGACACGTTGGAAGCCCTCTATGGCCTCTCGCCGGACGACGCACTAGCGATGTGGGTCGCTGACATGGACTTCCGTCCGCCAGCGGCGGTGCAGCAGGCGCTCGAGCGGATGATCCGGCATGGCGTCTATGGCTACTTCGGCGACGAGCGCGACTACAAGGCCGCGATTTGCTGGTGGATGCAGAACCGGCACGGCTGGGCGGTCGAGCCGGAGTGGATCTTCACGGCCAACGGCCTGGTGAACGGCACGGCGCTCTGCGTCGATACCTGGACCGAGCCGGGTGACGCCGTGGCCCTGATGACGCCGGTCTATCACGCCTTCTTCCGGGTGATTCGGGCCAACGGCCGCGAAGTGCGGGAGCTGCCGCTGAAAAACGCGAACAACCGCTACGAGATGGACTTCGAGGCCTGGGACAGGCTGATGACCGGGCGCGAGAAGATGCTCATCCTCTGCTCGCCGCACAACCCGGGCGGGCGCGTTTGGAGCCGCGAGGAACTGGAAGGCGTGGCAGCCTTCGCCGAGCGGCACAACCTGATCGTGGTTTCCGACGAGATCCACCACGATCTCGTCTACCCCGGCAACCGGCATACGCCGATGGCAGTCGCAGCGCCCGGAATCGCCGACCGGCTGGTGATGATGAGCGCGGCAACCAAGACCTTCAACATCGCCGGCGCCCATGTGGGCAACGTCATCATCGCGGATGAAAAGCTCCGGAAGGCGTTCGCTCAGCGCATGATGGCGCTCGGCATCTCGCCCAATTCGTTCGGCATGCAGATGGTGACGGCCGCCTATTCGCCGGAGGGCGCTGAATGGGTGGACGCGCTCATGGACTATCTCGAGGGCAACCGGCGCATCTTCGACGAGGGAATCAACACTGTTCCGGGGCTACGCTCCATGCCGCTCGAGGGTACCTACCTTGCCTGGGTGGACTATTCGGGCACCGGCATGGACCAGAAGGAAGTCTTGCGGCGCGTCGAAAAGGAAGCGCGAATCGCCACCAATTACGGGCCAACGTTCGGCAAGGGCGGCGAAACCTTCCTGCGCTTCAATCTGGCCATGCCGCGCTCCCAGATCGAAGAGGCGGTGAAGCGCCTCAAGGCCGCCTTCGCCGACCTGCAGTAGGCGGGCCAGATTATGGCGGCAGCATAGCGACTGCCGCCTTCCCTGCCCTGATTGCGCGACGGCGGATGCGGCGTCAGTTGATCACGGTGCCGCTTGCGCCGCTTCATCATCTCGCGCAATATAGCCAATCGGCTATAACGGAAGGTCCCAATCAATGCGGCGATTTCTTCCCGCCCTTTTTTGCCTCACTCTGCTAGCGGCTCCGGTGCGCGCAGATACGGTCATGGTAGCCGTGGCGGCGAACTTTGCCGATACCGCCCACGAAGTGGCCAAGGCCTTCGCCGCCCGCAGCGGACATCAGGTCATTCTCTCGTTCGGCGCAACGGGGCAGCTCTACACACAGATCACGCAAGGGGCTCCGTTCGAGGTCTTTCTTGCAGCAGACGACAAGCGCCCGAAGCGGGCGGTAGACGAGGGCTATGGGGTAGAAGGCAGCGTGTTCACCTATGCTATCGGCCAGCTGATGCTCTATTCGGCGGACGAGGACCTGATTCGCGGCAAGGAAACGCTGGTCGACGGCGATTTCGAGAAGATCGCCATCGCCAATCCCGAGGCGGCTCCCTATGGGGAAGCGGCCGTCGAGGCCATGACGGCGCTCGGCGTCTATGATTCGCTCAAGGCGAAGATCGTGCAGGGACAAAGCATCGCCCAAACGTTGCAGTTCATCAAATCCGGCAATGCAGAGCTCGGCTTCGTCGCGCTCGGGCAAGTCATCAAGATGCAGGGAGGATCGCGCTGGATGGTGCCGCAGGAATTTTACCGGCCGATCCGGCAGGACGCGGTGCTGCTCGAGACGGGCAAGGACAACCCCGCTGCCACGGAATTCATCCGGTTCCTGCAAGGGGACGAAGCCGGTGCAATCATCAAGCACTACGGCTATGCACGCGAACAACAGAGCAGTTCAAACCTTGATGGTAACGTCAAACCGCTTTGACTGCCTGCGCCGCGCGGAAGCAAACCGTTAAGAACAGACAGGCATTCTTGCGGCTGATCCAACACCGGGAGGGGCGGAACGACGTTGGGAGAACTCTGGTCACCGATCCTGCTCACCCTCGAGCTGGCGTCGATCACGACGGCAGTCCTGCTGCTCGTCGGCACGCCCATCGCGTGGTGGCTCGCCTGGTCGGAACAGCGATGGAAAGAGATCGTGGCCACCATCGTCGCGCTGCCGCTGGTGCTTCCACCGACCGTACTGGGCTTCTATCTCCTGATCGCCCTCGGGCCGAACGGCCTCGGCGGATGGTTCGGCTGGCTCACCGGCGCGCGCACCTTCGCCTTCACCTTCGAGGGGCTGGTATTCGGCTCGGTGATTTATTCCCTGCCCTTCGTGGTCCAGCCAATTCGCAATGCCTTTGAAGCAATGGGGCGAAGGCCCCTCGAAGTGGCCGCCACGCTGCGCGCCTCGCCGTGGGATCGGTTCTTTTCCGTGGCGCTTCCGCTGGCGCTGCCAGGCTTTCTCACCGGCGCCGTTCTGGGATTTGCCCACACGGTGGGCGAGTTCGGCGTGGTCTTGATGATCGGCGGAAACATTCCCGGGGAGACCAAGGTTCTCTCGACCGCCATCTACGACTTCGTCGAGACGCTGCGCTGGCGGGAGGCCCACATACTGTCCGCCCTGATGCTGGTCTTTTCCTTTGCCGTGATCCTACTCGTCTCGATCCTGGGCCGGCGCAGTCCTCGCGGGGACGCGTCATGAGCGACCGGATCAAGATCGCGCTCGACGGGCGGCTCGGTAACTTCAACCTGAACGTGGACCTTGCCCTGCCGATGCGGGGGATCAGTGCCCTTTTCGGACCTTCGGGCTGCGGCAAGACCTCCATTCTGCGGTCGGTAGCAGGGCTCAACCGCATCCCCGGAACCATTCAGGTGGGCGGCGAGACCTGGCAGAACCACACGGTCTTCCTGCCCACCCACCGGCGGCCGATCGGTTATGTTTTCCAGGAGGCGAGTCTCTTCCCCCACCTCTCGGTGCGGCAAAACCTGCTCTATGGCGCGAAGCGGACCAGATCACCCGGTGTGATTCGTTTCGATGACGTTGCCGAACTGCTCGGCCTTGGCCGCCTCATCGACCGCTCGCCGGCGAATCTCTCCGGCGGCGAACGCCAGCGGGTGGCCATAGGGCGCGCGCTGCTCTCGCAGCCCAGCCTGCTGCTGATGGATGAGCCGCTGTCCGCGCTCGACCGGCAGGCGAAGGATGAGATCCTTCCCTATTTCGAGGCACTGCACACCGGGCTGAAAATCCCCATCCTGTTTGTCACTCACGACATCGCCGAGGTAGAGCGGCTGGCCGACCATCTCGTGCTGCTCCGGGAAGGCAAGGCCGTTGCCTCGGGGCCGCTTAACGAGGTGCTGTCGGCGCCCGATTCGCCGCTCTTCGCACGCAGCGACTTCGCCGCCGTGCTCGGCGGGCGGGTGGAGCGGATCGACCCGGACGGAATTGCCACGGTGCAATCGGACAACATGCGGCTGCTGGTTCTGGGGGATCGCCTCCAGCCGGGAGAACCCGTGCGCGTGCGCATCGCCGCAAGCGACGTGTCCATCGCCCGCAGCCGCGCTGCTGATTCGAGCATCCTGAACGCGCTTCCGGTGCGAATCATCCGTATCGACGACATTGGAGCGCATGAGACCAGTCTGCTGCTCGATCCGGGAAATGGTACCGGCCTTTTCCGTGCGCGAATCAGCCGGCGTTCCGCGATGCGACTCGCACTGCGCGAAGGCGAGGACGTGATCGCGCAGATCAAGAGCGTGTCCATCGTGGCAAACCGCTAGAGCCCCGCGAAAATACCGTTACATCGGCTGGTGCGCATTTCCTGAAACAGTTCCGGGTTTTCGTGTTGCGTGTTGGTCTGGCGCAGGCGGCCAGTTGTTCATATCCTCTCCAGCAACAGAACCCGGTAACCCGGGCGAAGGTAGAAGTGGGGGCAGTGGGCATGGCGACGATCAGCCTACGAATCGATTTCGGGGACAAGCGGCTCGGTCCGGGAAAGGTCGAGCTGCTGGAACGAATCGCAAAATACGGCTCGATCGCCGCGGCCGGCCGGTCGATGGGGATGTCCTACAAGCGCGCGTGGCTGCTCATCGACGAAACCGACAGGATCTTCGGACAGCCCACGGTCGAGCGGCAACAGGGCGGCAAGTCCGGCGGCGGAGCACGCCTTTCGCCACTGGGTGAAACCATCGTGCGCGAGTACCGACAGGCGGAGAAACGCGCGGCCGAAGCGATCGCCGCGCAAGTCTTCGCCCTGGAGCGGAACATCATTGCGGACGCTTCAAGCAACGGGGAGCAGAGGAACTGAGGCCCTCAGGCCGCCAGCAGAGTGTTCCTTCCGGTTCGTTTGCGCTGCCAGATCCGCTGCAGGGGCGCACAAAAAAGAAAAGCCGCGGGACCGCCACGGCTTTTCAAATATGCCCCTCGGGGGCCGATTCCGGGTGACCGAGCCCTACGCCATTTCTTCGGCAACCAGCTCGCAGAGCTTCTTGATGCCGAGGTCGATGGTTTCCTCCGGCAGCAGCGAGTAGCTCAGGCGCAGGTAATTGCTACCGGTCCCGTCAGGGAAGAAGGCCCCACCGGGAACGAAGGCGAAGTTGCGCTCAACCGCCTTCTCCAGCAGCTTCGCCGCGTCCAGCTGCTCCGGCAGCTTGACCCAGACGAAAAGGCCGCCGGCCGGTTCTGTCCACTCCATGCCCTTGGGCGCGTATTTCCTCAGGGCATTCAGCATCGCATCCCGGCGAACCTTGTAGACCTCCTTGGCCTTTGCAACCGCCTGCTCGAACTGGTCTGCGGCAATGCGATAGGTCACCTGCTGATTGATGGTGGCGGTGTGAAGATCGGACGCCTGTTTGATGAGCGTCAGCTTCTGGATCAGCGCGGTCGGACCGCAGATCCAGCCGATGCGCAGACCCGGCGCCAGCGTCTTCGAGAACGTGCCGCAGAAAAGCGTGCGGGTGTCCTCGAACGAACCCGACATTTCGGCGTCCAGCGCCGCAATGGGCGGCACGCTTTCCCCTTCAAAGCGAAGTTCCGTATACGCGGCATCCTCCACGATCACGGCACCGGTCCGGTGGGCAAGCTCGATGGCGGCCTTACGATCCTCGACCGAAAGGGTCTCGCCCGTGGGATTGGCGAAATCCGGCACGAGGTAAAGAATGCGCGCGGACGTAATGTTGGTCTCCGCCTTGCCATTCGCAAAGCGCACGGCCCGATAGGACGGCTCGTAGGCAGAGAAGGACTGCAGGGCGCCCAGATAGGTCGGCGCCAGCGTCACGATTTCACTCTCGGGATCGATGAACAGCTTGCCGATCAGGTCCAGGGCCTGCTGCGAGCCATGCGTGATCAGAATGTGGCTCTCGTTGCAGGGCACGCCCTTGGCGTTCATGTAGCTCGCGATCCAGCGACGCAGGGGCGCGTAGCCCTCGGTGGTGGAATACTGGAGCGCATTGGCGTCTTCCGCCAGGATCGATGCATAAGCGTCGCGGTACGCCTGAACATCGAAAAGCGCCGGATCGGGAATGCCGCCGGCGAACGAAATCATGCCGGGCTTGTCCAGAAGCTTCAGCAGTTCCCGAATTTCCGAAGCGCGCATCTTCGCACCGCGCCGGGACAGCGCGCAATTCTGCAGATTATCCGTCATGTTATCCCTCAATACGCAGACCGGACCCGGCGCGCCCCACACGAGCGCCGCCCCTCACCCAACACGCACTGCACCTCGCCACGCCGGATACCACGCCGGACATCCCGGCCGGAAACCGCGTCGCCAAATGGATGGTCCGCTCACCGGGAGCGTGTGAGGGGTACATTCCGTATCTCCTGTTTCAACCCGCGAATGGGTCAGCCATATTGACCAAAATACGCTCTTCTAACGAACGATCAATAAAAATTCGCTGCCCCGCGGGATCAAAACTTGCGCAGTTTGACGCAAGTTCGCGCAGGCCTGCATATCACTTGTGCAGGGCTGCGGCGAACGCATCCTGATCGAGCTCGTTCTCCCAGCGGGCAACGACGATCGTCGCGACGGCGTTGCCGACCAGATTGGTCAGCGCCCGGCATTCCGACATGAAGCGATCGATCCCGAGAAGAAGCGCCATGCCGCCCACCGGTATCGAAGGGACGACCGACAGGGTTGCTGCCAGTGTGATGAACCCGGCACCCGTGATCCCCGCTGCGCCCTTCGAGCTGATCATGGCCACAAGCAGAAGCAGCAGCTGATCCTCCCAGGAAAGCGGAATGTCCATCGCCTGCGCAATGAACAGAGCAGCAAGCGCCATGTAGATGTTGGTGCCGTCAAGGTTGAAGGAATAGCCCGTAGGGACGACAAGTCCCAAGACAGAGCGGTCGCAACCGGCCCTCTCCATTTTTTCCATCAGACTCGGGAGAGCGGCCTCGGAGGACGAGGTGCCGAGGACGAGCAGCAACTCATCCTTGATGTAGTGGACAAGTGCCAGAATGGAGAAGCCGTTGTATCGAGCAACGATGCCCAGGACCACCACCATGAACCGCGCCGGGTTTGCCGGAGGCTCCAACTCCCCTGAAGTGCGCGAGCGCGCGGTGCGGCTGGTTCTCGACAACGAGGGTCAACACGCGTCGCGCTGGCAGGCGGTCATGTCGATTGCGGCGAAGATCGGCTGC
>NZ_BAABGS010000052.1:0-10062 GCF_039541695.1 Chelativorans composti
CCTGCCAGCGCGACGCGTGTTGACCCTCGTTGTCGAGAACCAGCCGCACCGCGCGCTCGCGCACTTCAGGGGAAAACGTGTTCGTCGTCTTGCTCATGATGCTCCTCCTACTCAGGAGTTGGAGCCTCCGGCAAACCCGGCGCGGTCCACAGTTTCGTTACGCCGGCAGAGGCAATAGAACCTGAAAAGACTCGTGACTGGTTTGGTCAGGTGGTGGAAACTGAAATAGGCCCTCTTCTGGAGGAGTATTGGTTCGATGCCCCCCAGAAGGCTAAGGAAGTCATCGAAGAACTGAAGCAGGGATGGTGAGCGTCTTGTGCTGAGTGATGAGAAGGAATTGTCCGGCTATATCGGCCGCATACCCGTCAGGAACATCTGGCTCCTGATGTTGTATGCGTCCGATTTATATCGCACCCACGGCAGAAGGATGGCCGGTGTTGAGGAAAGCGTTGATCGAGTAGCGGATCTCGTTGCTGAAATCCTCATACCGGCTGTCAGACACCGTATGCGATATAGGCTCGGCTCGACCTATAAGCGAAAGACAGCCAATCTTTCCCGTATTCGGGGAAAGATTGACCACATCCGCACAGCACGACAGCAGCTCCTTACTCGGGGACTGGTTGCCTGCGGGTTTTTCGATTTGGACGTTGACAGACCCCGCAACCGGTTCGTGCGGTCGGCTCTCGAAAAGCTGTCACCTCTCGTAACCAAAGAGTCACTACGCCATGATTGCCGCAATCTTGTAAATGCACTGCGAATGTTGGGCGTTGTCGGGCCGTGTCCAACCAAAGCAGAGCTTTCGGCAGACCGTCTGGCGCGCCATGACGTCGCCGATCGCGAAATGCTCGATGCAGCGAAACTTGTCATGGACCTGGTTCTTCCGACCGAGCAGGCCGGGGATCGTCTTCTTCCCATGCCCTACAGAGAGGAGACATGGGTACGCTTGCTTTTTGAACGAGCTGTGGGCGGATTTTACCGTGTGGCCCTCTCACCAGGCGAGTGGCAAGTCTCTACGGGTACTAAACTAAATTGGGCGATATCGTCCTCTTCTGCAGGTGCCCGTGCGCTCATTCCACAAATGAAGACGGACATTATTCTGGAAAGCGTGCTTTCAACGCGACGCATCATCATAGATACCAAATTCAATGAAATCGCTGTCCAGGGTCACTATCGCGAAAGAACGTTTCGTAGTGAGTATTTATACCAAATATATGCCTACCTGATGTCACAGACCGGGAGGGGCGACCCGCTAGCAGATTCTGCTGCCGGTTTGCTCCTCCACCCATCCATTGGTGAGACAATAGACGAAGCCATTAAGGTACAGGGACATGTTATCCGGTTCGCTACTGTCGATCTGGCAGCCGATGCAGTGTCCATACGACAGCGATTGTTGGAGCTAATCGATGAGTGGCCACTGTGATCCGGCTGCATCGTCGAACTCGGCACCAGCAGGTCAACCAGCATTCCCGTCCGAGAGTGGTCGCAATTAGATGCGTTTCTTGGGTCGAGCCACTCGGGTCAACGAATTCGCTCAAGTGATTATCGTCGCGAGACTCAAGCCGGCCAGTCCTTGCCACGATCAGGGCCAGAAGGCAAGTTTCGGGTCTTGTAGCCCCGGCGATTGCGGGCAGTTTGCATGGTAAGCCAATCGCAGCCGCGGCGTGATCTGGAAGCCCCTCTGAAGAATACCTCAGCTGGGATACAAAATTGTATTCTAACACCACAACCATGAAGCTGGAAAGCTCGTCCTCTGCTGCGTCAGCGAGCGGCCTGGCCCGGATTTCGATAGGAATTCGTTCGACAATGGCGTCGACTCTGCGCTTGTACTCTTCCGGACTGGTCAGTCGGTCAGCTCCTTCACCGACGAGGTGGGGAGTGTGGTCGTTGTCTTTGAGCGGCTCCCTGCCGTCGACTCCAGAGTCAAGGTTGCCCGAAGAGCCCCTTGGCATGGTCCAGAAAGGCGTCGTGTCAGGCCGGAAACGGGTTGGAATTCTTGCTAGAACCGAGCGAAGCCGCAAATTGCTCTGAGATTACGGCTGTAGTGTCCGCGTTCCATCGGGATGAGGCTCAACCCGCGATACAAGACGAACAACACTTGACATCTCACACGTGAACGGGCTCGCTGATGCCCATATTCGGCAACGAAATTCTCACAGGGGCACGAAGGTATCTGCGGCGGGAGGAAAGCTTGGCATACAGTATATCAGGTATCGGTTCTCGTTTCGATCAAGCTGCGGGACCTGCCGGCGTGCGGATTTATGTTGCTGAAGGTGTTCACAGCGTTCTGTACAGGCTGGAAAGCATTCTGGATGCCATCCAGAAAGATCTGAAAGCTTCGCCTCCTCAGGATTGGAGAGTCCTGTTTTTCGGAGATTATCATCATGGAGGGTTGAACTCTCCACAGGTGATTGACCGCTTAATACGGCTAAGCGAGGAATTCCCACAGAATGTCGTAACGCTTGCGGGCCTTCGGGATATCCAGTTGCTGGAGTTTCTTTCGTCGGCTGCTCCTGTCGCGGAGACCTATGAGCGCTTTTCTGCGTTCAAAGCCGTACTCCATGCGGGGAGAGCCTACGGCCTTGATCTTGATTGGTTTACGCTAGATGACCGTTTGAGCAACAAGCCGATCCTTCAGGCTGCTGTCCCCAGCAACCATGTCGAGTTCCTCAAGAGGCTGTCCCCCAGCATTACCCTTGGCAGCTTCTTCTTTTGCTGTGAGCCGGTGTATCCAGCGGTAGTCAAGAAGAGCCCCAACGGTTCGATATGGATCAGGAGAGTGCATGACGGCTGGGATTTCCTTCTCGATGAGGAAAGTTCTTCTTCCCGTTCCAAGCTCCCCATTCGCGTTCACGTCAAACTTGAACTGAGAAATCAAAAAGAGGAAACGCAATCAATACTTGTTATTGAGGGTCGCGAGAAGCGATTGCTGGGTTCTTGAATTCAGGAAAAGTGCCCAAGGCATGGTGGGATATGTGAAGCTCCATCATGCACCGGCGGCACGGCGTGGTGGTTTCTCACGTCCCGGAAGCTCGGCCGGGCTTGTGCCTGTACAATTGCGCCGGACGATGCTTGCCGCGCAGCATCGCGCCGGCAACAGGCTCCACAATGCCGGCAGCAAGAATACGCTTGCGGAAATTGCGTCTGTCTGACTCGTATCTCGTGTCTGCAGAATTCACGCCCCTGATGGCATCAAAGGCCTCCTGCAACTGTGTGAGTGTGAATTCCTCGGGCAGCAGCGCAAACATCGGGCCCAGGATGGTCTCGTCGAAGCGGTCCGCCCGGATGCGCAGTTCGTTCAGGGCATGTGCGATAATCTCGGCGTGGTCGAAGGCCAGATTGTCAGGGAGCCGGCTCACCGGGAACCACCGAGTGTCGGCCGCGTCGGTTCCCGCCATCAGCGGCGCATCCTTCTGCGACGTCATCGCCATGAAGGCAATCGAGATGTACCAGCCGCGCGGATCTCGCCCCTTCTTGTCAAAAATGCCGAACTGTTCAAGCAGGGCAGCCCTGAAACCCGTCTCCTCCTCAAGTTCGCGCCTCGCACAGTCAGCGATCGGCTCGTATTCCCGAACAAAGCCGCCGGGCAGGGCCCAGTGCCCCTTGAAGGGTTCCTGGCCGCGCTCCACCAGCAGCAAGTGCAGCTCGCCGTTGATGAGGGTGAAAAGGACTATGTCCGCAGCGATTGACGGGCGGGCATAGCCATCGGTGTATCGGGGCGAGCTCATGGCGTTCCTCTTAGTGTATTGACAACAATAAGTCAATCTGTTATTGTCCAAATTACACTAACGGAAGCTGTCTTGTCTTGTAAAGGATCGCCGGTGCGGCCTTCGGCTTTCGTTGGGACCCCAAGAGAAGGAAAAATTGAGCACGTTTCATTCGTTACCATCGATAGACATGCGCTTCGGAGCATTCGAGCGCGCCATCCTGAAAACCTACTTCCTGACCTATCTCAGAACGTCATTGGTCGGGGGAAAAGTCCGGCTCAAGCAGAGCGCGGTTCAATGGTATGAGCAGAACAGGGCCAGCCTGAAGCTTCTGCTTCCCTCCTTGTCCAAATCAGTCAGCGACCCGGTCGATTTTGGCGATCCCGTACTTTCGCTGAGAGCGGCGGAAATTGATGCGCAGTATCCCAGGCTGCCTGCTCCCTCGGCGTTTCAGATGCGGATCGAGTGGCTGGCAGAGGTCCTGCGCCTTGACGAAACCGAGAGCAGGGCGCTTGGGGCGGTGTGCCGCCTGACGCAAATGCCGGCGTTCATGTCGTTCGCAGCCGCCCTGACCGATGGGTATGGCACCAGTGACGAGGTTCAGGCCTCTCTCGTCGGGCGGATCCTCGGACTTCGCAGGTCGGCGATCCACAGGCTGTTTTCCCGGGACGGGCAACTCACGAGGCTCGGGCTTATCGAAGATCGGAGTGGCGGAGATGTCTCTCCGTCGGAACTGGTTCTTGGCCTGCTTCGGGAACGTACGGGAAATCCGGACAGGCTGAAGAACCTGCTGCTTGGCACTTCACCCGAACCGAAGTTGAGTGTGGCGGATTTCGACCACATGGCGAGCCATGTGGGAGATGTCACGGCCATCCTGAGGGGAAGCCTTGAGCAGAAGGCGACCGGCGTGAATCTCCTCTTCTACGGCGCTCCCGGTTCGGGCAAGACCGAACTTGCCAAACTGCTTGGGCCGGCATGCGACGCAAGGGTGATTTTTGCAGGTGAGATCACGCAGGACAGGGATGAGCCAGACCGCAATGACCGCATAGCCCATCTTTCGCTTCTGTCCGCACTCGGACAGCGGGTCGGGCGCGTCATCGCCGTCGTTGACGAGGCCGAGGACGTTCTGGGAGGCGTCGGGCTGCTGTCTGACGGCCGGCGGGGCAGTTCAAAGGTGTTTCTGAACCGGCTGATTGAAAACAGCGTCATTCCCACGATCTGGATCAGGAACAGGCCGGAAGGTATTGACGAAGCCATCCTCCGCCGCATGGTTCGCGTGGTTGAATTCCGCAAGCCGGGCCATCATGTGACCACCCGGATCGTGAAACAGCATGCCGCTGCGCTGGGCCTGCAGATGGACGATGATTCCGCGGCTCAACTCGGGCGGGTGCCGCTTGCTCCTGCCATCATTGCCTCCTCCATTCGTGCCGCGAGCCTCGGACGCGGCGGGGCTGAGATGGCCATTTCAGTCGCCCGGTCCTTTCAGAAACTCATCCGCGGTTTTGACGCCATACCGGACAGGTGCGAAACCTTGTTCGATCCCGTGCTGACGGCCGCGAACATCGATCTGACACAGCTTGCGAGCAAGATCGTCCGCGCTGGGACGACAAGGCTCTCGTTTCTGTTCACTGGTCTGCCGGGCACGGGCAAGACAGCATTCGCGCGGTACCTCGCCGATCTGCTGAGGTTGGATGTGCTGGAGAAGCGTGGGTCCGACCTCCTGGGCAAGTATGTGGGCGAGACGGAAGGCAGGATTGCCGCTGCTTTTGCCGAGGCCAAGGACCGGAACTGCTTCCTCATCTTCGACGAGGCCGATTCACTTCTGTGCGATCGCAGAGGCACAGACCATCGCTGGGAGATAAGTCTGGTCAACGAGATGCTGACATGGATGGAACGGCATCCGCTTCCGTTTGCGGCAACGAGCAATCTGGAAGCAAGACTTGATCCAGCCGTCTATCGTCGCTTTCTGTTCAAGGCGAGGTTTGAACCTTTGCAACCTCATCAGATCGGTCTTGCCTTTCAGCGCTTCTTCTCTTGCGATGCGCCGGCCTTTCTGCTGGCTCACGAGCGGCTGACGCTGGGAGACTTCGCCTTGATCAAACGGCAGGCGGAGGTTCTCGGCATCTGCGACCCGAACGAACTTGCCAGGATGCTCGAACGTGAAGCCGGGTTCCGGCCGACCCCGAGCCGGCGGATTGGATTCCAGATTCACTGATGGGGAGGGGGACATGGAAAGAACAAGTCTGACACATCCGCTACAGATCGCCGAGGTCACGGTGGGCGAGGGGATGGGACGCATCGGCATCACTTTCTGTCCGGGAAAATCGGGGCCTTCCTCTTGTGGAGCGGGATGGTGCCGCGATCTCGGCATCGATCTCGATGTCATTCGCGAGTGGGGAGCGGCAACGGTTGTCTCGCTCATCGAGGACCATGAATTCGAGATGCTGGGTGTCCCGGATCTCGGTCTCGAAGTGCGCAACCGCCACATGCAGTGGTTGCACCTGCCAATCCGCGACGTTTCCGTGCCGGATGCGACTTTCGAGGGGCGGTGGACGGTCCATGGCGAAGCCCTGCGATCGCAGTTGCGGCACGGCCATGATGTCCTGGTCCATTGCCGTGGTGGACTGGGACGTTCCGGAACGATTGCTGCGCGGCTCCTGGTTGAACTTGGTCTTGAACCGTCACACGCGATCGAATTCGTGCGCAGCGTCCGTCCGGGGGCGATCGAGACATTGGAGCAGGAGCGGCATGTCCGCAGGCTGACATTTGTGCCTGAACATCAGCCATCCAGAGAAATGGAAGCGGTGCGCGACCGCGCTCGGGGAGCCTTGATCGGACTTGCTGTCGGGGATGCCATCGGCACGACGCTGGAGTTCAGTTCCCGTGACAGCTACCCGCCTCTTCAGGACATGGTTGGCGGAGGGCCGTTCGGGCTGCGGCCGGGCGAGTGGACCGACGATACGGCAATGGCGCTTGCCCTGGCGGACTGCCTGAATGACCCCGCCGGTTTCCGCGAGCACGCTCTGATGCGCCGGTTTTATGACTGGCATACGCGCGGGGCGTTTTCCTGTACCGGTGACTGCTTCGACATCGGCATTACCACACGGCAGGCCCTCATGCGCTGGAGATCGTCCGGAGACCCTGTGGCGGGCTCGACCGATCCCATGACTGCGGGCAACGGATCCCTGATGAGGCTTGCACCCGTCGCCATTCGCTACTGGAATGACCGTACCGCTCTTCGCGACGTTGCCGCGCGGCAAAGCAGGGTCACCCATGCCGCGCCGGAAGCGGTGGATGCGTGCGTGTATTGGGCAGAGCTCCTGGCAGAGGCGATACAAGGAGAACGTCG
The DNA here is from genome assembly GCF_039541695.1 of Chelativorans composti. Taxonomy (NCBI): domain Bacteria; kingdom Pseudomonadati; phylum Pseudomonadota; class Alphaproteobacteria; order Hyphomicrobiales; family Phyllobacteriaceae; genus Chelativorans; species Chelativorans composti. The sequence goes on from NZ_BAABGS010000052.1 coordinate 7,054, forward strand.
ATCGCTTGTCTTCAGCCCGCGCAGTGAGCAGTACGCGGGAAGGGTTTCCCACGTCGCGCAAGGCTCCTGGCGCTCCAAGCGGCGTGAGGCGATCAGATCTGGCGGTTATGTGGTGGAGTCCCTGGAGGCTTCCCTCTGGTGTTGTTCCAGAGCTGTGGACTTCCGTGAGGCCGTCCTCGCTGCTGCCAATCTGGGTCATGATGCGGACACCACAGCGGCCATCACCGGGCAGCTCGCCGGCTCTTTGTTCGGATACTCCAGCATCCCCGAGACTTATCGGGAAAGGCTCGCCTGGCACGACGTTCTTCTGGATCAGGCGGACCGGCTGTTCGAGAAGTCTCTTGCTGCCGCGGACAGGGCGGCGCTTCAGTAGTCGCGGCACTGGCGGCATTGCAGGTCCATGATTGCGGTCATGGACCTGCCTGGATCAAGATACTACCGGATAGAATGGTTTACCCCAATCCTCGCGGGGGTTGTCCATCATGAGGTCAACAAACACCGGTACGAGAAAGGCCAGGACGGCTGCGCCATCCCGGACCTGGGCGCGATTGATGCCGCTGTTCCAGGTCGATCCGCCATGAACAATCTGGTTGCGCAATACGTATAGCCGGTCAAAGACGAAGCTGAGGACGCGCTTCGTATCGCCGTTCTGGACAGCCTGAGCGAATGCCCGTGAGGAAGCTTTGAAACGTTCCTCCCAGTCTTCGAAGCCCTCAATGCCGTTGTGGTGTTGCCAGAACGGATTGAAGACGTAGGGGTTGCTCATAAGCAGTCGTACGGGACCGGAGAAGCGTTGCCAGATCGCGTTGTAGATGCGTCGCTGTTCATCAAGCGCGATCAGCCTTTCAAAGAACTCGGTGAATGCGCTTCGCTCGCCTGGCTGCTTCACCTGAAACACATTCTCGTCAGCGTAGGCGGCGTTGAAGGCGATCCACAGAAAGATGAACTTGCCATCATCATCGTCGCAGGTTTCGGCCCGGCCGATCCAGCTGATGGCACGGTGGACACGCAGGCCCATCGTTTCGGGAAAGTTTTCCCGAAGCCTGCGCTGTTTAGCTTTCAGTTGATCGTAGGTGAGATCTGCAGTCATTGTCGTACTGCTGTGTCCAACCCCCCTCATAATTGATGTCCATTTCTGTATCAGGGAGTGCAGGGCGAATTCAACCGCGGAGCAAGGTAACGGTTGGGTGTCTCAGCTTTGTGCCAACGGGTCCGCGGGCCATCATTCGGGCGTCCGTGACCTGTTCCCCTGGAAAGTCCTCGTTTTGAGGTTAGCCTGTTCCCTGAAAGAGGAGAACTCTGCGTGATGAGCGTCAGCTTCTGCTTGGTTGTCAACCGCCTGCGACGGACATCACTCGTCACCAATTCGACGTGTCGATAATCGTTAGACTTAAGCCTGTCCTCAAGCCTGTGTTTGCGCCGTTCTGCTTATGCCGGCTGTCCGGTCGAAATGGGGGGCAGTTCAGCCGGAGAGGCAATACTTTAGTTCAAGGGAAGATTGCCGGCCGCGTTGAGAAGGGGATCCTGTTCCTCGCTTGGGCGGGTGAGCTGGAACCGGAAGAAGCGAACGTTGAGGAGGAGGGTGGCAGCATGGGGGCTGAGAGCGAGCACGGCGTGGACTCTATTGACCGAACGCATAGGCAGGCCCCGATCGCCGTCTTTCTCGGGCGCAAGGATCCCCGGCATGTATCCTGCCAAACTAACGCTTCGAGCCTTCTGCAGGCGCGCGCTACGTTGGCTGGCCAAATTGCTTCTCTGATGGAGGCGATCTGATGAACACCCGGAAGAACATTGAAGGCCGTGCCCCGTTCTCGCGGCAGGAAATCATCGATGAGGTGAAGAAGGCTGCAGTAGCCTTTGCCTCACACTTGTCAGCTTTCGGGCCGGGCAACGCTCTGGAGTTGGCAGCCGCATATCTGGGTTGTGAGCTCGAAAGGTACGACCTGGACGGCTTAACCGAGGAGGAGCTGCGTTCCATACCCATCGAAAGGCATTTTCTGCATCGAGTGGCTATGGATGCATACGACTACGCCTACCAGGTCGGCGCTAAAGGTCTCGACTACCAGGCTCAGATTGATGAGCGCCTGCATGAGGTCGCAGCTCTTTTGTCCGGTTTTCCTCAGACGGATTTCAACGGGGAACCCTCACCGTTGAACGGATCAAACCCGCAAAAGCTTAGAGAAGTCTTCGAGACCTTCGTTGCCCGCTATAAACTCGATCAGGAGAGCGATCTCACGATCACCGAACTCGCCTTGCTCGCGTCCATGGGAGAGGCTGCAGTCCGTACGTCCCTGAGCAAGGAAGGTATCACTACCATTTCCAGGCAAAAGGGCCAGCCGGGGGTTGTGCCCCATGAGCAAGCAGTCAAGTGGCTCATGGGCAGGCGAGGATTTGTTCCCTCTGCAAAGTTCTCGGAGGAGCATGAAGGCCAGTACAAGAGAGAGCTGCTCGCAAGTCTATTGGATAAACCGGAGATGTCGCTGCCTGAGTTCCTCCAGACGGCAATGAAATTACGAAAAGCTACCATTCATCAGATATCGGAGCAGGCACGGGTCCCCGAGCCATGGTTGGAAGGCGTCCTTTCTGGCAACACGTCTCCCAGCATTGACATCGCCGCCTTGAAACGACTTGCCGAGGCGCTCGATGTTCCAACCGTTCCATTTGCTTCCAAGGCGGTCGAATATCTTCTCACTCGCCAGTCTGACAAATAAATCTGCGAATTCTCGAGCCACCTCTGTTCGCTAACCAGGTTTTGGTCGGCAACAGAGGGGCGAGCCGCAGCCGGAGTTAAGATAGGCTGATATGAAGATGCTTTTAACCTTTGCGTCAGCGAGCCGACCGGCCCAGATTTCGATCGGAATTCGTTCGGCAATGGGGCAATTCTGCGCTTGCAGCGATATGACTTTGATCGGCCCCCACGGACGGGTCCAATTTGATTGTTAGTGCAATGATGGTGGTGGCGCCAGCGCGGGCGGCATCGCTGGTTGGGGTTGCAGGGCCGCCCGCGCG
>NZ_BAABGS010000053.1:0-10077 GCF_039541695.1 Chelativorans composti
CGCGGGCGGCCCTGCAACCCCAACCAGCGATGCCGCCCGCGCTGGCGCCACCACCATCATTGCACTAACAATCAAATTGGACCCGTCCGTGGGGGCCGATCACGGGGTTACGCCCCCCGTCAGAAACCGCACCGGGGTTCCAAGCAGGCGCGGAGTGAAAATTATCCCGGAGCACCCTCCCTTGGAAAGCGGACCGGCGGGAGCCTGGAGCAGTTCAGATTTCGCGGAAACGTGAAGTGTCCAAGTTGTTGTCTTGTCGCAGTTCCGGACGGAAAACCGGTTTCCACTTTCCTGTAACTGCTTAATCGCCGCGCGGGGCGCCGGGACGGGTCAGGATGAACACGGCTACCGCACCCAGAATGACCGCCTGCAGGGCCAGCAGCCATCCGGGAATGCGAAGATACAGCGAAATGCAGAAACAGGCGATCAGCATGATCACTGCAAGCGTCTTGCTCCTGCGGTCGATCACGCCGTGGCTGTTCCAGTTGCTGATGATTGGCCCAATGCGTGGATGATCCAGCAGCATGCCGTGAAGGCGCGGCGAGCTGCGCGCGAAGACGAAGGCCGCCAGCAGCAGGAACGGCGTGGTCGGCACAAGCGGCAGGACGATGCCCGCAACCCCGCACCCCACGCTGACGAAGCCGATGATGATCCACAACAGGCGCATGACCCTTCCTTACCAAAGCGGCGGGAACCACACATCTGCCAGTTCGTCACAGATGTCGGAAACAGCCGGAAGGGTGGCGCTCAGCGCATACGGAAACGCAACCACCGGAAGCGCCGGAAACTCACACTGCATATAACCGTTAGCGGCCATCACCTGCCTTTTTGTATGCTGGTGGTAACGATCCCGATCTTCTATCCGACCATGATGTCGCTGGGCTTCGACCCGATCTGGTTCGGTGTCATCGCGGTCATACTGATGGGAATGATCACGCCGCCGGTGGGCATGAACGTGTTCGTGGTCAAGGGCATAGCCCAGGACGTGCCCATGAGCACGATCTTCAAGGGCGTCCTGCCCTTCTGGTTCGCGATGGTCGTCTGCCTGATGCTGCTCGTGATATTTCCGCAGATCGTGCTGTTCATCCCGCAGGCGATGTACTGAGAATGCCGCCGAACCGATGCAACTGCCTTGGCCGGAAGTGCTACCGCCATGAACCATTGAGGTTCAACTTCGCTGTCAAACTTTCAGCCGATGTGCGATGCGGACGCTGGCGGGGCCGATGGCCCAGCCGGGCAAGTTCACCGGTTTCGGGGCGAAGCAGCGTGGAAATCCGCCGTTTCAGGCGGCGCCGTTCTCGGTGGCGATGAACTTCAGGAGAAGTTGAACCAGGCGGCCTCGTTCGGCGGCCGTCAGGCCCGACCCAAGGCGGTCCTCGAACGCGAAGAACCAGTCCGCAATGTCGTCAACCAGAGCCTGGCCCTTGGACGTGACGGTGAGCTCCACCCCCCGCCTGTCGTCATCGGGTACGCTGCGCGTCACGAGACCGCGCTCCTCCAGCGACTTGGCGAGCTTGGCCATGTGCGACCGTTTGATGATCAGCCGCTGGCACAGGGCGCTCTGGCGAATGCCGGGGTTGAGGGCGATCGCCCAAAGGACGGAAAACTCGCCCGGATTGACGCGCTGCTCGCCAAGCTCGCGGAAATAGCGCTCGTAAACCTTCACCTGCGCCAGACGCAGCAGAAAGCCCAGGTCTCCCGCCAGACGGCCCAGCTGTACGGTATCGGTTTCAGCGTCGAGACAATCCATTCAGCCCATCTCAGGTTTGGTCAGGCGCCCTGAGTCGAGCCACCCGCTTCTCGAGGAAATCGCGCAGACGCTTTTCCGCCTCAGGACTTGTCGCTGTGATAGCCGAGACAAACGATTCCACCAACAGCCCGTCCTCCTTCGACATGTCCTGAATGCGCGGCAAGGCGTGGATAATGGCGTAGTTGGAGATCTCGGCGTTGCTCGCGGCAATCTCGGCCAGCTCGTGAGCTTTCTCCCGGGCGGTGCCCGGCTCGACCAGGTACTGAACGAGACTGCAACGCTCACCCTCTTCCGCCGAAAGAACACGGCCGGTGAGCATCATGTCCATCATGCGCGCGGTGCCGAGGAGACGGGCAACGCGCACCGAGCCGCCGCCGCCCACGAAAATGCCACGCTGGCCTTCCGGCAGCGCGAAGAAGGCCGTGCGGTCGGCGACACGGATGTGGGTCGACGCAGCCAGCTCCAGCCCGCCGCCCACGACGGCGCCATGAAGCGCCGACACAAAGGGAATGGCGCCGAACTCGATCTTCGAGAACACCTCATGCCAGCGACGGGAGCCCCGAACGCCCTCGATGGCGCTCTTGGTGACATGTTCGGCCAGGTCAAGACCGGCACAGAAGTGCCCCCCGTGGCCGTAGATCACCGCAGCACGGGCCTCGCTTTCCGCGCGAGCCACAACCTCGGCAATCGCCTCAACGAATGCGTCGCTGATCGCATTGCGCTTCTCGGGACGGTTGAGACCGATGTGAGCAACCGGCCCACGCAGCTCGTAAGTGACAAAGCCAGCATTCGCGACGGCAGGCATTCAGAGACTCCGATGATTGTTATCGCCGACAAATTCATCTTGCGATTTACAGAGAATATGTTTCCTTGTAAACAAAAACAACACGGGAGCGCAGCGAGGAGGGCGCTTCCCTCGTCAGCTTTTCGGGAGGAGGCATGCTCGGAACGCAAAGCCATAGGGTGAAGCTGTGGACACCTGTCCTGGACTGGGAGAAGCGCCAGGACGGTACGATTCTGGTGTGGCGCAAGGACAAGCTCGGGCCGTATCCCAAGCGCCTGAACGAACGCCTGATCCACTGGGCGCAGGAAGCGCCCGAGCGCACCTGGATGGCCCAGCGGGACGAAAGCGGCGACTGGAGGCGCGTGACCTACCGGGAGGCGCTCGACAAGGTGCGGCGCATCGGACAATTCCTGCTGGACCTCGGGCTTTCGTCCGAGCGGCCGGTGATCATCCTCGGTGAAAACTCCATCGAACACGCGCTGCTGGCGCTGGGCGCGCAGCATGTGGGCATTCCCTCGGCCGCGATCTCCCCGGCCTATGCGACACTTTCCACGGACTATCAGAAACTTGTGGACATCGCCCAGCAGATCACGCCGGGCCTGATCTTCACGGATGACGGAAACGTGTTCCAGAAGGCCATCGATGCGGCTTTCGACCCGATGATTCCGGTCGTGTACGCGCGCAATCCCGCGGCCGGACGGAAAGGCCGGACATTCATGTTCGACGACCTGTTCGGGCAGGAAGTCACCGCCGCGGTCGACCGCGCTTTCGATGCAACGGGCCCGGACACGGTCGCCAAGTTCCTGTTCACCTCGGGTACGACGGGATCGCCGAAGGCGGTGATCCAGACGCAGCGGATGCTCTGCTCCAACATGGAAATGGTGGCCGACTGCTACGCCTACATGCGGGAGGAGCCGCCGGTCATCGTCGACTGGGCGCCCTGGAACCACACCGCCTCCGGCAACAAGGTGTTCAACCTGGTCATCTACAACGGCGGCACGTTCTACATCGACAACGGCAAACCGACGCCCGCGCTGATTTCCGAGACGATCCGGAACCTGCGGGAGATTTCGCCCACCTGGTATTTCAACGTGCCTGCCGGTTTCGACATGCTGGTGCAGGCGATGCGCCAGGACACCGCGCTGCGGGACAATTTCTTCAGGGATCTCAAAGTGCTGATGTATGCCGGTGCGGGGCTTGCGCAGCATACCTGGGACGCGCTGGGAGAGCTTTCGGTCCAGGCCTTGGGCTACCGGGTTCCGATGGGCACCGGACTGGGCGCCACGGAGACCTCGCCCTTCTCGCTCTACTGCACGGAACCGCAGGACCGTCCCGGCAATGTCGGCATTCCGGCGGCCGGAATCACGGTCAAGCTCGTGCCCTTCGACGACAAGTACGAGATCCGGCTCAAGGGCCCGAACATCACGCCGGGATACTGGCGCAATCCGGAGCTCACCGCGCAGGCGTTCGACGAGGAAGGCTTCTACAAACTGGGCGACGCCGTGCGCTTCGCCGTTCCGGACGATCCGACCAAAGGCTTCTACTTCGCTGGGCGGACGGCCGAGAACTTCAAGCTCATGACCGGCACCTGGGTGGCGGTCGGACAGCTCAGGGCCCAGCTCGTCGACCAGTTCGGCGGGCTGATTCGCGATGCCGTGATCACTGGCGAGAACCGAAGCGAGCTCGGTGCGCTGGTGCTGCCCTTCATGCCGGCGCTGCGCGCGCTGCTGCCGGAGGCGGACAGGGAACTTCCGGATGAAGAAGTCTACCGGCATCCGGCGGTGCGAAAGGCGCTGGCGGAGAAGCTGGCCGAACACCAGAAGACGGCCGTCTCGTCGTCGAACCGCGTCATGCGCGTCATGATCATGACCGAGCCGCCACGGTTCGACAAAGGGGAAGTCACGGACAAGGGTTCGCTGAACCAGCGGGCGATCCTGCGCAACAGGGAAGCGCTGGTGGAAGAGCTGTACGGCTCAGGGGAGCAGGTCATTACAGCCGGCTGATGCCGGATTGAGGAGAGAGGACTGGTTTTTCCAGGGAGGAGGAAGCATCATGAACTATCGTTTGCTGAAAAGCATGACACTGGCGGCGGCGCTGTCGGTCTCGGGACTGGTGACCGGGGCTATGGCAGACGTGACGATCGGTGTGACCGTATCGTCTACGGGATCGGGCGCCGCGCTCGGCATTCCGCTCAAGAACTCCGTCGAGCTCTGGCCGACGGAAATCGCAGGCGAGAAGCTCAACGTCATCGTGCTCGACGATGCCGGTGACCCGTCGATCGCGACGACCAACGCCCGCCGCTTTGCCAATGACGACAAGGTGGACGTGATCGTGGGCTCGGCACTCACGCCGGCGTCCATCGCGATCTCAGGCGTTGCCAACGAGGTCGGCGTGACGCAGCTCGCCGCTTCGCCCATTCCGCCGAATGTCTACCAGACCAAGTGGACTTTCGTGCTGCCGCAGGATGCCGGACTGATCGCCCACGCGCTGTTCAAGAAGATGCAGGAGGATGGGGTCAAGACCTTCGGTTACATCGGCTTCTCCGACTCCTACGGTGACCTCTGGGTCAACCAGTTCAAGGCGATTGGCGCCGAATACGGTCTCGAGATGGTTGCCGAGGAGCGCTACGCGCGTCCCGACACGTCAGTATCCGGCCAGGTGCTGAAGCTGATCGCAGCGCGTCCAGACGCGATCTTCGTGGGCGCCTCGGGCACCGGCGCGGCGCTGCCGCAGGTCACGCTGCGCGAGCGCGGCTACACCGGGCCCATCTACCAGACCCACGGCGCGGCAACCTTCGACTTCATCCGCATCGCGGGCGACGCGGCGAACAACACCGTGTTCGCATCCGGTCCGGTGATGGTGCCTGAGGACCTGCCGGACGACAATGACACGAAGGCCGAGGGCCTCGCCTACGTGCAGGCCTATGAAGCCAAGTTCGGCGAAGGCACGCGCACGCAGTTCGGCGCTCATGTCCACGACGCCATGGCGATCCTGAAGAAGGCCGTGCCGATCGCCCTCGAAAAGGCCAAGCCCGGCACGCCCGAGTTCCGCGCGGCGCTGCGCGACGCGATCGAGAGCGGCGGACCTTTCCCGGCCAGCCAGGGCGTGTTCGAGTATACGCCTGAGGACCACCTCGGCCTGGACGAGCGCGCCGTCGTGCTGCTCACCGTCGAGAACGGCAAGTTCAAGCTGATCAAGTAGGCATGACGGAAGCGGCTGCCGCCCGTCGCGGCAGCCGCGTCTGACACCATTGCGCAGGAAAGTGCGGCCCTTTCGCCGACTGTGGCGGGTGTCATGATCTTGAGGGGTTGGAGCTCAATAGGGGGAAGACTTGGATTTCACGATAGCGGCCTTCCTCATGCAGGACGGGCTAACCAGCGGTGCCGTTTACGCGCTGCTGGGGCTTGCGCTCGTGCTTGTATTTTCTGTCACCCGCGTGATCTTCATTCCGCAGGGCGAGTTCGTCGCCTACGGAGCGATGACGCTTTCGCTGCTCGACACGGGCCGCTTTCCACCGACCGCCATCCTGCTCATGGTGTTCGGCGCGGCTGCCTTCCTGCTCGATCTGTGGGAATATCGCGGACGCTACAACGCCGCAGCGCTTCTGCGCAGCGCAGCCATCAACCTGGCGCTGCCGGGCGCGATCTACGCACTGGCGCTGGTTCTGGCCCCGCTGCAGGCGGGCCCGCTCGTCAAGGCACTGCTGACGGTGCTCATCATCGCCCCCATGGGCATGTATGTCTACCGCATCGCCTTCCGGCCGCTCGCGGATGTCCCCGTGCTGGTGCTGCTCATCGTTTCGGTCGGCCTTCACCTCGCCATGATGGGGCTGGGGCTGGTGTTCTTCGGAGCCGAGGGCCTGCGCGCACAGCCGCTCTCCAACGGCGTCTACATGCTTGGTTTCCTGCCGGTCACCGCGCAGAGCCTGTGGATCTACGGGATCACCATCGCCATCATCGTCGGGCTTTACGTCTTCTTCGAGCATACGCTGCTCGGAAAGGCACTGCGCGCCACCGCCATCAACCGGCTCGGCGCAAGGCTGGTGGGCGTGCGCACGCAGCTGACGGGTGTCACCGCATTCGTGCTGGCTGCGACCATCGGCGCCGTGTCAGGCATCCTGATCGGACCGATCACCACGATCTACTATGACACCGGCTTCATCATCGGTCTGAAGGGCTTCGTCGCAGCCATCATCGGCGGACTGGCGAGCTTCCCCGTCACGGCGGTGGCGGCAATCGGCGTGGGCATCATCGAGGCGTTCACCTCCTTCTACGCCAGCGCCTACAAGGAAATCATCGTGTTCAGCCTGATCATTCCGGTGCTGATCTGGCTCTCCATCACGACGGCGGTTCACGAGGATGACTAGAATGACGACGCCTTCCTCTCGTTTCCTGCTTGTGGCGGGCGCGCTCATGCTGCTGGCGCTGCTGCCGCTCCTGCCCGTCCCGCCGTTCTGGATCACCCTGCTCAACAACATCGGCATCGCTTCGCTGGTGACAATCGGCCTCGTGCTGCTGACCGGCGTGGGCGGCCTCACCTCCTTCGGACAGGCCGCCTTCTGCGGCTTCGGCGCCTATACGACCGCCGTGCTGACGACCGCCTACGGTTTCTCGCCCTGGCTTACGCTGCCGCTGTCGGTTGCCATGGGCGCAATCATCGCGCTGCCGCTCGGCCTGATCACCGTGCGGCTGTCCGGACACTTCCTGCCGCTCGGCACGCTCGCCTGGGGCATCGCGATCTACTACCTGTTCGGACAGATCGACCTGCTCGGCCGGCATGACGGCATCTCCGGCATCCCGCCGCTTGCGATCGGCGACTTCCGCTTCCTCAGCGGCAGCTCGATCTATTACGTGATCTGGACCTTCGTCATCCTTACCGCCCTCGCCGCGCAGAACCTTCTCAATTCCAGAATTGGCCGGGCGATCCGGGCGCTGCGGGGCGGCGGACAGGCGCCGGAGGCGTTCGGCGTCAACGTGGCACGGGCCAAGCTCACCGTGTTCGTTCTGGCTAGCATGACGGCGGCGCTGGCCGGCTGGCTCTACGCGCACATGCAGCGGGCCATCAATCCGACGCCGTTCAGCATCAGCATGGGCATCGAATACCTGCTGATGGCTGTGGTTGGCGGCGCTGGCCACGTGTGGGGTGCGATCTTCGGCGCGAGCCTGGTGCTGGTGCTGAAGGAGGCGCTGCAGCGCCTGCTGCCGGAGCTGATCGGCACGAGCGCCAACTTCGAGATGATCGTGTTCGGCGCCCTGCTCGTCGCCATCCTGCAACTTGCCCGCGACGGGCTGTGGCCGCTGGTGCTGCGGCTGCTGCCTGCGGGAAGCCCGCCATCCCTGCCTCCGGCCGCGGCTGATCTGGAAAAGCGGCGGCCGGTGCCGGCCGGCACTCCGCTCATCCGCGTCGACAAGGCACGCAAGACCTTCGGCGGCCTGGTGGCGGTCAACGACGTCTCCTTCGAGGTCAAGGCCGGCCAGATCGTGGGATTGATCGGGCCGAACGGCGCCGGCAAGAGCACGACCTTCGACCTGATCACGGGCATGAACCACCTGACCGCAGGACAGATCCTGTTCAACGGCAAGCCGCTGTCGGGACTCTCGCCGCGCGAGATCGCCAGGCTGGGCGTGGCGCGGACCTTCCAGCACCCGAAGATCCTGCCCGACATGAGCGTGCTCGAGAACGTGGCGCTCGGCGCGCATCTGCGCGGGTACAGCGGCGTGGTGAAGAGCGTTTTGCATCTCGACCGGCCGGAAGAAGCCTCGCTGCTGGCCGAGGCGAAACGGCAGATCGAGCGGGTGGGCCTCGGCCCCTACATGCACCGGCCCGCGGGAGACCTCGCGCTCGGCCAGGTCCGCATCCTCGAAATCGCGCGCGCACTGGCACTCGACCCAGTGGTGCTGCTGCTCGACGAGCCGGCGGCCGGCCTGCGCCACGGCGAGAAGCAGGAGCTCGCCGTACTGCTGCGCAAGCTGCGTGAGGAAGGCATGAGCATCCTGCTCGTGGAGCATGACATGAGCTTCGTCATGGGACTGGTGGACCACCTGGTGGTGCTGGACTTCGGCACCCGCATCGCGGAAGGCAAGCCGCAGGAAGTGCGCGAAAATCCGGCGGTCATCGCCGCCTACCTAGGAGGTGTGGCATGAGCGAAACGCTGCTCGAAGTCCGCGACGTCCACGTTTCCTACGGCAAGGCCGAGGTGCTGCACGGCGTCTCGCTGTCCATGAAGCCAGGGAGCATCGTGACGGTGATCGGCGCCAACGGCGCTGGCAAGACCACGATGTTGAACGCAATCATGGGTCTCGTGCCGTACACGGGAACCGTCGAATACGACGGCAAGCCGGTGCCTCGCTCGATTGAAGCGCGGGTAGCGGCCGGACTCTGCCTGGTGCCGGAACGGCGCGAGCTGTTCTCGTCCATGACCGTGGAAGACAACATCCGGCTCGGCGGCTTCCTGCGCGCGGCAAGCGAACGGGAGGCGATGGAGCACGACATCTACCAGCGCTTTCCAAGGCTCGCCGAACGGCGCAAGCAACTGGCCGGAACGCTTTCCGGCGGCGAGCGGCAGATGCTGGCACTGGCGAGAGCCCTGATGAGCAAGCCGCGCCTGCTGCTGCTTGACGAGCCCAGCCTCGGACTTGCCCCCAAGATTGTCGCCGACATTCTGGCGATCGTCGGGGAACTGCGCAATACCGGCGTGTCGATCCTGCTGGTGGAGCAGAACGCGAGGGCAGCGCTGGAAATCGCCGACGAGGGATACCTGGTCGAGGTCGGGGAGATCCGGAAGTCCGGCAAGGCAGCGGACCTCGCGAATGACCCGGCGCTGATGGAGGGATATCTTGGCCGCATGGACTGAGGACTAGCCCCGGCGAGCCATGCGGAGGAGGCCGAGGCGGCCAGCCGGCAAGCCCCGCGGAAACAGGGCAATACGCCATGACCGGCGATACCCGGGTTTCCGGAGGGCGCGTCCATGCCTTCGCCGCTCCGGGAGCCGCAGGGCGGAACGGACCGACAGTCGCCTCGCCGCCGCTACCAGCGGCCGCCTCTCCCGCATGCAGACCGGTTCATCCACCTGCCGGGCAGACGCTTTTTGCGCCGTCTACGTTTATGCACAAGAGTTAGCATATTTGGTTTTGCCTCTTCGGCGCACGCGGACATTCGGACGGAAGTCCTTGTGCACATCGGGTATACTGCCCCGGCTGCCTGCACGGGTGAAACTTCCCCGTCCCCGCATACCAGCCGGCGGGCCTCCCTAAATTCCACATCGCTGCGGACACGCGGTGAGGCCGTTGGACCTCTCAAGCTTTCCAACGGGAAAATTCGTTCTTTGGCGATCGATGAACTAGCTGAGGCAGCGCGCTAGCGAGATACAGGATGCGGAGTCCGTACAAGAGATACAGGTATTCCGCAGACGGTGGCATCATCCCCGCCGGCCCGACCGGAATGATCCACCCCCATTGAACGGGTCCACCTTGAAGTATGGTTTTGACCATGAAGGAGGACCACAATGGCCAACAAGCGACACAAGCCCGACGAGATCGTCACG
>NZ_BAABGS010000054.1:0-13637 GCF_039541695.1 Chelativorans composti
AATTACCAAACCCCACACGAGTTTGTGGGAAACCTGACCAACGAATTAACATCCGAGGCCAGAATCTCTAGTCCTTACTGGTAGGAAATTCCCGGACAGGTCAATGCAAATAAATAAAGTCATTCGATCTGTCTTCATCCTTATAAGTTGAAAGAAGGCCTACTTTGTATTCTTCGGTGACAGGCCCACAGTCCATCTCACGAATCGTTTTTGGCTCAATGTACGTGAGCACTTCGTTCAATAATGTCTTGAACTCTTGAAGCTGGGAATCCGAAAGAAATGCCGCACGTTCAGCGTGGTTGAGAAGATGCTTAAAGCGCCAACCAACATCATAGAGAACCACGCGTTGGATGAAGCGAGGCACTTCGCCACTCTTACGGACAGCAAATCGCAGAAGATCTAAATAGCCGTAGCGAATTTGGCTCGTATACCATAGAGGATTATTTCGCGATCTATCGACAAGAGAATTAAGCGCGCCGCGTTTGCGATAAATGTATGGCGGCTTTGGAAGAAGTACAATAGACTTATCTGGGCACGAGACGATAAGCCTGTTAATAAAATGACCATCTTCAAACGTGGGACGCACGTTACCGTCAAAACGGATACCCATCCCCTCTATAGTCTTACGCCGGAAGAACGTCCCGTTAGCATTAAGCAGTATAAAGTCTTCAACCTCTTCTACTCTTAACTCACTGCGACAAACATACTGCCCTGCGAGAGGATGCGATCGATAAGTGTTTAGTTCGTCATAATAGAAACGAATTGGTCGAGCGATCAGAAGGACTTCGTTCCCGTGCTTCCTCTTCAGCTCCTTATTGAACGTATGAAGCCACTTCCGATCCAGAATGTCGTCCGGATCGGGAAACGAGACCCACTCGCCCGTCGCATGATCGAGCCCTGTGTTGCGCGCTGCAGCTGCCCCCCGGTTCTCCTGACGGATATACTTGATCGTCTTCGGAAAACGTCTCGCCCAGGCCTGGGCGATTTCGCCCGACCGGTCGGTTGAACCATCATCGACGATGATGGCTTCGAGATTGCGCAAGCCGGTCGTCTGCGACGTGACCGAAGCCAGGAACTCCTCGATATATTGCTCGACATTATAGGTTGGAACGATCAGCGAGACTTTCTCGACGAGTGGCGGATGGATCTTGAAAGGAGAACGGTAGCCCCGCCTTTCAAACTTCTGCTCGAAAGAACGGATCGCCTTCCGCAGAGACTTCAGTTTCTTCGACAGCCTCTTCGACAAACCGGTCTTCTTCAACAAGATACGTCCCCTTACCTATCGATGGCGGTTCAACACACTTCAACTCCGGGCCCGGAAACCGGATCCCCGCGGTCATTAACAAATTCACCCAGGGCGGTAAATGGATAGTTTTCGGGGCAAGCTTTCCAAATTAAGAATTTCTGGTCGAAGAAAAATAATAGTGAAATCCCGTACTAAACTTGTTGAATTTGCGGCTGAAATCCTGCCGGCGAAGGCAATGCGCACGCGCGATGCCGGGTCAGTTCTCAAAACGCTCAATCTGCCTCCTGCGCTGATCAGGCGCACTTACTCCCGAAGACCGGCCAGCCCCCACCGTCATCACCGATAGGTCATTCCGCCTCAACCTTGTGGACCACCACGGGAACCCCGCCGCGGGCGAGTTCGCGTGACCTGACATAGTCAAGCTGATCCATCCACAGGAAAACGGTATTGGGCAGGAAGTCCTGAAGCTTGTCAGCCATCACCGACCGGAACGCCTCGAGGTCATTCAGCCTGAACCGATCGAGGCTTTGCGCGCAGCCGAAGAGGCCATGCTCGTTGCGGATCATGTCAAGCTGGTTCGGCCCCACGAGGCTGGGCTTGAGATAGACTTCCTGGCGCCGGCGCAGCTCGACATTGCCTTCCCGGAAGGCGGCATGAACCGGAAGTCCCGCCGGCAGGAACTGGTCCAGAGTGCGGAACTTGGGCTTCAGCTGCCGGCGCACGGCCTGGGGGTGGCGTTCAAAGAATTCCCTGAAGACCGAGCGCCGCATCAGGTGCGGCGTATGACCCACTTCGACATAATCCGCCAGATTGAACAGCCGCGCGGCGTGCATCTGGGCGGTCTTGAAATGCGCCGGCGGCACGCGGCCCTTCAGAAAACACTTGATCTTTTTCAGGCGGTACTTGAGCAGGCGGGGCCAGACGGAGCGCGGCCTTCCGTAGACGACCATGCGTCCGGAAGCGTCCATGAAATCGTCGGGAGACACGGGCGCGTTCAGGAACACGTCGTCGTTGAAATACAGGAACGCTTCCGACAGACCCGGAATACGCCAGAGCATCAGCTCTATCGAGAGGGAATTGAATGTGGGAAGAAATTCCTCATACCCTTCAAAGATCGTCCGGTGGTCGACGATCCTGATCTTGCCGGCTTCGCAGAGTCCGCACTTGACGAAATCCTGAATATGGCTCGGCACCTGATTGTCCGCCACGACATAGACGTAGCGGACGAAAGGAGCATACTTCAGGATCGAAACAATGCAGTAATAGATCTCGCCAAGATTGGAAAACCGCGTTTCCTCAGTGCCGTTGCTGGGTCTGTCCGGGTGGTGCCCCGACATCAGCAGCGCTTCCCTGCGCTTCTTGATGTGCTGGGGGTTGCTGCCGTCCACCCAGGTGACTACCGCGTCTATGGCCCCCAACTCCGCGCCTCGTCCAGCACTCCACTGCGTCAACCCAACAAAGATCTGCAACCGTCACAGACATTGTGAAAGGCGCAAAGAACCCTTCCTCAGGCAATACGATCAGACCAAGAAACATGTTGAGCGGAATCGTCTCCGTTTCCGCGACTCCGTTCATTTTGAATATGTTACATGTTCGGCGGTAGCCTGGGCGGGGACTGTTCGGGGCTGCCGGCACGATCGGCAGCACAATGGCGCGTCCGCCACGGACGACCTCCGTTGCAGCCTCTCGCAAGTTCACGCATTCACCAGCCCAAGATGAGGAAAGCCCCTTCGATGACTCCCGGGCAGGCTCTCTGCTCCGGGCTTGCCTCCACGCAGTCATGCGCCGGTACGGCCGATCCCGGCGGCGCGGGCGCACTCCAGCCCCACCGGCGGAGGATCGATCGAACAGACTTCCTGGCCTGTCCGCCCGTCAGCGCAGCAACCCTGTTCAGGGACGCAACATGCAGGCGGAGACGCCGCCAAAGTTCAACCAATCGAATGCCTGTTCGGAGCAACATTTCAGTGGACAATCCTCCTCGGACCGTCTCAGCCCGCGGCGGACCAGTACACCGTTTCCCGGCTAACGTGGTTACCGATCGCATGTACGTGGAGAATGCCAGTCATCCTGCCGGGCTGCAGCGACCCAGGCTCTACCGCTAGCGACTTCCGCCAATTGTCATTTTTTGGTTCTGGCGGCACCGGGGCTTACCAGGATACGCACCACCCCCACCAAATGCGCCGCGCCTGTTCCATACGCCTGACGCGTCCAAGAGGTCCCGGTGACCACCAGCCTGTTCGCCGCCCGGCGTGATTAAGCGGCTAACTGCCGCAGGCCCTTGGCGGGACCGTTTGTCAAAACTATAAGACAGCCGTCAGTTTAAAATGATTCTAAAATACCTCCCATACCAAGAAGGAGAAAACAAACATGTTGGGTGTTGGGAAAAAGTTTCCTGACTTCAAGCTGACCGGTGTCGTCTCTTCCGACCCCAAGACCGCTTTCCAGACCATTGACCAGAATACCTACGCCGGCAAGTGGCTGGTCGTCTTCTTCTGGCCGAAGGATTTCACCTTCGTCTGCCCGACTGAGATCGCCGGTTTTGCCAAGCTGGATGGCGAGTTCAAGGACCGCGATGCGCAGATCCTCGGCGTCAGCGTGGACAGCGAGTTTGTGCACCTGGCGTGGCGCAACAGCCATGACGACCTGAGGGACCTCCCCTTCCCGATGCTTGCCGACCTGAAGCGCGAGCTGACCACCGCGCTCGACATTCTCGATCCGGAAGAGGGCGTGGCCCAGCGCGCCGCCTACATCGTCGATCCGCAGGGCATCATCCGCTTTGCTTACGTGACCGACTTCAACGTCGGCCGCAATCCTGCCGAGGTGCTTCGCGTCCTCGACGCGCTGCAGACGGACGAACTCTGCCCCTGCAACTGGCAGAAGGGCCAGGAGACCCTGAAGGTCGCCTAATCCCCACAGGCCTGAATACCTCTTGCCGTCGCGAGCGACAGCTGCCGCCCGCGACGGTGCTTCTGCCGATCAACTGCAAGCGCAGATCCCATTCCCCCCCGCGCAATTCTTGAGACGGGACGTTCCAACAATGACCACGCTCGATACCATCCGTGGCGCGCTGCCGGACTACGCGCGCGACCTGAAACTCAATCTCGGTACGGTACTTACAACCGACGGAGCGCCGGGGCTGACCGAACAGCAGATCTGGTCGGTCGCGCTCGCCTCCACGATCGCCGCACGCAACACGGCGCTCGCCCGCGACATTGAGGCCGCAGCCGGCGACAAGCTGGATGCCGCCCACATCAACGCCGCGCGGGCCGCAGCGGCAATCATGGGCATGAACAACATCTACTACCGCTTCCTCCATCTCGTGGAGGACGAGGAATACAAGCAGATTCCGGCTCGCCTGCGCATGAACATCATTGCCAACCCTGGCGTTGACAAGGCGACCTTCGAGCTGCTGTCGCTGGCCGTGTCGGCCATCAACGGCTGCGGCATGTGCGTCGCCTCCCATGAGCGTGCGCTGCGCCAGCATGGTGTCACCCGCGAGGCGGTCCAGAGCTCCGTGCGCATTGCGGCCGTCATCCACGCGGTCGCGGGCGTCCTCGAATACGAGCAGAGCGGCGCCACGGCCTGAGCAGCCCCCGGCCGGCAAGGGCTCATCGATTATCCTCCCCTCCTCCGGGGGAATGCAGCAATGTGGCCGCAATCGCCCGCCGATTGCGGCCACAGCATTTTCTGGCCCCGGACCCGTAAAACCCGGACGTCTCGCCACAGCCGCGTGCGGTTGAAATCCGGGCCACACAAAAGCCACCACCGTGATCGAAGAGGGTCCCGACAGCAATCGCGAGCGGCTGGTCGGGCGGGGCAGCAAAGCCCATGCAAAACCTGGCTGTCCACCTGAGTCACAACTTTTTCGCCAACGATTCCTGCCACTTGCGCCACGCGGCCATTTCGCGAGGGGCCTTTGCGCGCCTTCACCGCAAAAAATCGTTGACAAGCAGGCTTCTTGCTCGATTATTGATATATATCTCAAAAATTAGGACGGGATGAGCATGCAAAACCTTCCGCGGGTCACTTACTCGAACATCGGTGCGGACTTTACGCCGCTGCACGCCTACCTCGACGAGGCCATTCCAGCCTTTGAACGGGATGTTCTCGGTAAGAGCTGGGAGAGCCCCTTTGCCACTGGCGCAAAGAAGAAGCTTTTCAGCCCGATCGACCCGTCCCTGGTCCTGGGCGAGTTCCCGGTCTCCACGGCCGATGACGTGAAGGCGGCCGTCGCCTCCGCCCGCAAGGCAGCAAAGCGCTGGAACAAGGCCAGCCTCGAGGAGCGCCTGGCTTTCGCCGAGCGCTGGCGCGGGGTTCTGTCGGAAGACAAGTACAAGCTCGGCATCGCCTCGCTGTTCGAGGTGGGCAAGTCGCGGATCGAAGCCATCGGCGAAGCCGAGGAATCCGTCGACATGCTGACGTTTTACCCGAACGAACTGAAGCGCAACGACGGCTACCGCCGCCAGATGATCGAGATGGTACCGAACGAGACGGCCATCTCCGTCCAGCGTCCCTACGGCGTGTTCGCCGTGATCGCTCCGTTCAACTTCCCGGTTGCCCTGTCGATCGGCATGATCACCGGCGCTCTGATCACCGGCAACGCCGTGGTCTACAAGCCTTCGCCGGAGTGCGCCCTGACCGGTCTCTTCATCGCCGAGACGCTGAAGAAGGCTGGCCTGCCGGATGGTGTCTTCAACGTCGTTCTCGGCGGCGCCGATGTTGGCGAAGCCCTGACCAAGGATCCCGGCATTGACGGCGTGGCCTTCACCGGCTCCCACAAGACGGGCATGTCGATCTTCCGCCACATGACAACGCTCCCCTACATGCGTCCTGTTCTCGCGGAAATGGGCGGCAAGAACCCGGCCTATGTCACCAAGAACGCCGACATCGTCCGCGCTGCTCAGGGCGTGGTCCGTTCCGCCTTCGGTCTTCAGGGCCAGAAGTGCTCGGCATGCTCGGTCGTGTACGTCGACAACGCCGTAAAGGAGCAGTTCATCGAGGCCTTCAAGGAATTCGCCTCGAAGCTGGTCGTCGGCGACCCGCGCCGCAAGGATGTCTTCATGGGTCCGGTCTACAATGACGCTGCCGCCGCCCGCTTCACCGCGGCCGTGGAGCAGGCCCGCGCCGAAGGCAAGATCCACTTCGGTGGCGAGAAGGTCGAGGGCCTGAACGGCAACTACTTCGTCGGCGCCCTGGCTGAGATGTTCGCTCCGTCGAACCTCACCAAGGAAGAGCTCTTCGTCCCGTTCGTCGTGCTGCGCGGCTTCGACCGTCTCGAGGACGCGATCGCCGAAGGAAACGACGTCAACTACGGCCTTTCAGCCGGCATCTTCAGCCAGGATCAGGCCGAGATTGACTACTTCCTCGAAAACGCCGAAGCCGGCGTGCTCTACGCGAACCGTGCCTCCGGCGCGACGACCGGCGCATGGCCGGGCGGTCAGCCCTTCTGCGGTTGGAAGGGCACGGGTCTCACCGGCAAAGGCGGCCTTGGTACCTGGTATCTGCCGCAGTTCATGCGCGAGCAGAGCCACACCATCATGACCGTCTAACGTTCCCCACCCGTGCGGACCCCGGCCGCACGGGTGTGGAGGAGGCTGTCCCCAGCCTCCTCCTCCTCCTCCTTCTCCCCTCCCCCTGTCATCATTTGTCGCTCACCATGACGCACTATCCAGAAACCTTTGAAACCTCCCGCCGCCTCTACGAGCGCGCCTGCAAGGTGATGCCCGGCGGAAACACCCGGACCACGGTCTACATCAACCCGTTCCCGATTTATGTCACCCGGGGCGAAGGTTGCCGCGTTTGGGACGTCGACGGTCAGGTATTCTACGACTGCATCAACAACTTCACGGCGATGATCCACGGCTATACCCAGCCGGAAATGAACGCGGCCGTGACCGACCAGCTGGCACTCGGCACCGCCTTCGGTGCGCCGACGCTTTCGGAAATCGAACTGGCCGAGCTGCTCATCGAGCGCCTGCCGGCCATGGATCAGATCCGCTTCGCCAACTCCGGCACGGAAGGCGTGATGATGGCCATCAAGGCCGCCCGCGCCTACACCAACCGCCCGAAGATCGTGAAGATCGAAGGTGCCTACCACGGCTCCTACGATTTCGCCGAAGTGAGCCTCGACAGCTCACCGTCCAACTGGGGCGACATGCCCGCTTCGACGGCCTATGCCAAGGGTACTCCCGAAGGTGTTCTGAACGACGTGCTGGTGGTGCCCTTCAATGATGTCGAGGCGCTGAAGGCCGTTTTCGCCGCCCATGGCGAGACGATCGCCGGCGTGCTGATCGACCCGATGCCGAACCGCGCCGGCCTGATTCCGGCTCGCAAGGATTACCTCGAGGCCCTGGTCGAAATCGCCCATGGTGCGGGTGCGCTGGTCATTTTCGACGAAGTGATCTCCTTCCGTCTCGGCTATTCCGGCGCCCAGGGCCTCTGGGGCATCCGCCCGGACCTGACCGCGCTCGGCAAAATAATCGGCGGTGGTTTCCCGGTGGGCGCCGTGGCCGGCCGCGCCGATGTCATGGCCGTTTTCGATCCCTCGCGCGGCAAGCCGGCCCTGCCCCATGGCGGCACCTTCACCGCCAACCCGGTCACGATGCGCGCCGGCCTCGCCGCCATGCGCGCCCTGACACCGGAAGCTTTCGCCCATCTCGACGCGCTCGGCGAGTTCCTGCGCAACGGCGTCAACGCGGCTCTGGAGAAGGTGGGCCTGCCTGGCCGCTGCGTCGGCTTGGGCTCACTGTTCAAGGTGCATTTCACGTCCGGCCCGATCACCGACTACCGCTCGGTCTATCCGGGTCCGGTCGAAAAGAAGCGCCTCGACGCTTTCCACAAGGGTCTTCTGAACCGCGGCGTCCTGTCGGCAAGCTACGGCCTTTTCGCCCTTTCCACGCCGATGACCATGGAAGACGCAGGCAACATCCTCCAGGCCATCGAAGACACCCTGGCGGAGATCGCCGCGGCCGGCTGAGCCATCTTTCCCGCCCCGGACCGCTCTGCGGCCGGGGCCAAGACAAATTAATGGAATAATAAAAGAAATGACTGCTCAACTTCATGTTGTCGTGATCGGCGGCGGCGCAGCCGGAATGACCACCGCCTACGAGCTGATCTCGAAGGGCGCCCGTGTCACCGTGCTTGAGGCAAATGCGCTTGGCTCCGGTTCTTCCGGCCGTTCTGTTGGTGTGGTCGGCACCCAGATGACCGATCCGTTCCAGATACTGCTGCGTCGCTATGCCATTCCGCGTTTCCGCGAATGGGAAGCCAAGGGCCTGATCTTCCACCACATCGGCTATCTGCGCCTTGCCCGCACCGAAGCGCACATGGAAGCGGTCCATCGTTCCGCCGAGATGCAGGCGGCCGAGGGCTTCCGCGCCCGCGTCATGAGCCCCGAAGACATGGTCCAGCTCATCCCGCACCTGTCCGTGGAAGGTCTGGCTGGCGGCATCTTCGGCCCGGATGACGGTTTCATCGACCCCTACCAGCTGTGCACCCTGCTCGGCGAGCTTGTTCGCGCCCAGGGCGGCCAGATCAAGCAGTTCTGCAAGGTGCTCGAAGCCACCCGCAAGGGCGCGGGCTACAGGCTCGAGACCACCAAGGGCCCGATCGAGTGCGATGTGGTCGTGAACGCCGCCGGCGCCTGGGCGCCCAAGGTGGCCGAGATGTTCGGCCAGACCCTGCACATCTTCCCCGAGCGCCACGAGGCCATGTCCATCCTGCTCGACAATCCGCTCGAGTACACCATGCCGATGGTCATGGACCTCATCGAGGGTGAAGGCACCGGCCTGAACTTCCGCTACGAGAAGCCGACGGAACTCATCTCCGAGATCCACAAGGTTTCGTCGCCCGATCCGGAGGATCCGGACAACTACAACGACCAGTGCATGGACTCGTCGCGCGAATACCTGGCCGAGCTGTTGCTCGAGCGCCTTCCTGAGCTGCCGGGCGCTCGCCTGGGTCGCGGATGGGCGGGCCTCTATCCGATGACCTCCGACGGCAAACCCTTCGCCGGCCCGATCAACCCCGATGAGCCGACGCTCATCACCGCCGGCGGCGGCGGCGGCTACGGCATCCAGCTTTCCCCCGTCATTGGCATCGCCGCTGCCGACTGGGTGCTGCACGGCGGCATCACCACGGCTCCGGGGCTTGAAGCACTCGCGCCGACGCCGGAGCGCAACCGCCCCTTGGTTCGAAAGGAGCACTGATGAACGCAGACCAGAAGCCTGCCCGGGCGTCGGCCGCCGCAGAGCCGATTGTCTCGCTGAAGAACATCGACATTCGCTATGGCAACTTCCACGCCATCAAGAATGTCTCGCTGGACGTTTACCGCGGCGAAGTCGTGGCCATGGTCGGCCCCAGCGGCGCGGGAAAGTCCACCCTTTTGCGCGCGATCAACATGCTGGAGACGCCAGTCTCTGGCACGCTGAAGGTAGGCAACTTCTCCTTCACGCTTGATCACGAGCTGAGCCAGAAGGAGCTTCTCCTTCTGCGCCGCTCGACCGGGATGGTGTTCCAGCAGTTCAACCTCTTCCCGCACATGACCGTGGAGAAGAACATCTCGCTGCCGCAGATGCGCGTTCTCGGGCGGTCGAAGGAAGAGGCCGACAAGGTCACCGCACGGCTTCTGGAACGCGTGCAGCTTGCCGACAAGGCCAAATCCTACCCGGCACGCCTTTCGGGCGGTCAGCAGCAGCGTATCGCGATTGCCCGCGCCCTGGCCCTGGACCCGCAGGTGATGCTTTTCGACGAGCCCACTTCGGCACTTGATCCCGAGCTCGGCTTGGAGGTGCTCGCCGTGATGCGCGAGCTTGCCAATGACGGCATGACCATGATCGTCGTCACCCACGAGATTGCCTTCGCCGCAGAAGTGGCCGACCGGGTCATCGTCATGGCCGACGGAGAGATCATCGAGCAGGGCACGCCCGAAGAGGTCATCCGCAACCCGCGTCTGCCGCGTACGCAGAAGTTCTTCCGCGCCATTCTCGATCGCCACTGATGACAGAGATCCTCACCCCCCTCATGAACATCGGGCAATATTTCATTGCCCTGCTCAAAGGCGTTCCGATCTCGCTCGCCGTGACCGTAAGCGCGTTTCTGGTCGGGGCCATATTGGGCATCCCGCTGGTGCTGATGCGCCGCTCGCAGTATTGGCTGCCGCGGACCCTGGCCCGCGTCTACATCGATGTCATACGGGGCATCCCGCCTGTCGTCTGGCTGTTCATCATCTTCTTCGGCGTCGGCAGCAGCATCATCGCCTTCACCCCAACCCAGGCCGCCATCCTCGGCATGGGGATGATCTCCGCCGGCTACCTCGCCGAAATCTACCGTGGCGGTTTCCTTGCCATTCCGCCCGGTCAGACCTTGGCCTCGGTCGCACTGGGCCTGACCCGCATCGACACGCTGCGCTTCGTGCTCGCACCCCAGGTGCTTCGGGTCTCCCTGCCCGCCATGGCGACCTATTTCATCTCGCTACTCAAGGATACGACCGTCGCCTCCACGATCGGCGTGCGTGACGTGATGATGCTGGTCACCCAGCAGGCCCAGGCGGCAGGTGGCGGTTTCGGTCCGTTCATTGCAGCCGCGGTGATCTACATCCTGCTTTCGATCCCTGTTGCGGCATTCGCCCGCGTCATGGATGCAAAACTGCGCCAGAGGGTCTCGCGATGATTGAGCTCCTTTCCAACTGGATCGACTGGCTGCCGCAGCTCTGGCGCGGTCTCAAGGTAAGCCTGCAGCTGACCGGTCTGGCCATGCTGTTCGGCCTGCCGCTGGGTCTGCTGCTGGCGCTGATGACATCCTCCAAGGCCCCCTGGCTGCGCTGGCCGGCCATTGTTCTCGTCGAGATCGGTCGCGGCGCTCCGGCCCTGGTCGTCCTGCAGATGGTCTACTATGGCCTGCCTTCGGCCGGCATCAACGTCAGCGCGTTCGTGTCCGGCTCCACCGCCCTGGCACTCACCGCGGCCGCCTACACCAGCGAAATTCTCCGCGCCGGCATCAACGCGGTGCCGAAGGGAGAGGTCGAAGCGGGTACCGCGCTTGGCATGACCAAGGCCGACATCCTGCGCTTCGTGGTGATTCCCCAGGGCGTGATGTACGCCGTTCCTGCGCTCATGGGCTTCGCGATCCTGCTGTTCCAGACCACGGCGCTGACCTTCACCATCGCCATTCCGGAGCTGCTGGCGCGCGCTTACCGCATCGGTGCAGCGACCTACCTTTACCTCGATGTACTGGTTCTGGCCGGGCTGCTCTATCTCGCCGTCACCATCCCCTTCGGCTGGCTCGTCCAATACACCGAGCGCCGTCTCGGCAGCCATCTGAAATGAGTTCACATGTCCAACAGGAGAGGAAGAACATCATGACTCTGAAGACCAGACTGGCGGTTGCCTCGCTTGCTCTCGGCATTCTCGGCGCAGGCGCTGCCTACGCCCAGGACTGCACGCCGAAGCACGAGTTCACCACCATCAGCGCCGGCAAGCTGACCGTCGCGCTTACCAACACCCCGCCCTACTCGCTGGAGAAGGACGGCACGGTGTCCGGCATCGACGGTGACCTGCTCAAGGAGTTCGCCAAGGAGAACTGCCTCGAGATCACCTACGAGATCTTCACCTACCCGGCTGCGGTTTCGGCCGTGCAGACGGGCCGTGCGGACGTTGCCATCGGCGGCTTCTATCGCACCGCCGCCCGCGACAAGGTCGTGACGCTTTCGACGCCGGTCTACCTCGACCAGCTCGCCGTCGTCTCCAAGGAGGGTTACACCAAGGTCGACGAGCTGTTGGGCAAGAAGGTCGGCACGGTGGAAGGCTATGACTGGGTGATGGAGATGGAAGACCTCTTTGAAGGCTCGACCACCTATCCTTCATCGCTGAACCTCGCCCAGGACCTGCAGGCCGGCCGTATCGATGCCGCCCTCGAGGGCTTCGGTGCCGCCGTCGTTCTCAACGCAGGCACCGACCTGAAGGTGAAGCTGCTCGAGGCGGACGAGCGCGTGACCGCCACGACGCAGGCCTCGCAGACCTCCTTCCTGCTGTCGAAGACGAACACGGCCTTCGTCGACGCGATGAACGCCTCCATCGAGGAGTATCGCGGCAATGGCCTGATCGCCAAGACGCTGGTTGAGTACGGCCTCGATGCTTCCGCCGCCGATGTCGGCGACGCCCGCATCATCGAGTAGTTTGCACAGCCTCCTCCGCTAATGCGGGGGAGGCATACCACCAGCCCGTCAGTCCACCGGTCGAGGTTCGCTCGCGTCGCATCGACGCGACATGGCTTCGTATTTTCGTTGTGCGGTAAGTCTTTCACGCGCAACGGCAGGTTGTCCGAAGCGGCGCGCGTGGTTAAGAAAGACGTAGTATATTGGTCTACAACGAGATTCATGGCTCCTTCTGAGACACGCGACACCCCTCTTGAACGCTATATTTCGGTGCTGGAACTCTTGGCCCCGCATTCCGAGGGCTTGACGGCGCCGGAGCTGGAACGGGCGATGGGCTTGCCGCGTGCCACGATGAACCGGATCATCCACGTCCTGCTGAACAGTGGACTGGCGGCCCCCAGCGAACGCCGCCCCCGGGCTATCCAGCTCGGCCCCCGGATTCTCAATCTCCTGCACAGCGCTTCCGACGGGAGCTGGCTGCAGACCCTGACGCGCCGGCCCCTGCAGGAACTGGCTGACGTCACCGGTCAGTCGGCCTTTCTTGTGCGCCTGCTGAACGACGAGATTTCATCGGTCAATTGCGTCGCTCCGGACACGACAGTGCGATTCTATATCGCGCCGGGCACGCCGATGCCCATCAACGCCTCGGCCTCCGCGAAAGCGATCCTGGCCCATCAATCGGACGAACAGCGCGACCGCATTCTTGCCCGCGAACTGGAGGCCTTCACGCCGCGCACGCTGATGGATCGCGAAAAGCTGCTTGAGGAGCTGAAGGCCGTGCGCGAGCGCGGCTATGCGATCGAAGTCGGCGAGCATGTCTTCGGGCTGGCCTCCGTGGCACTACCGATCGTCAGCCCCAACGGCCAGGTTCGATACGCCGTCGGTCTCACCGGTCCGGAACAGCGGATGCTGGGCGAGCATTTCGAGAAGAACCTCGCGGCCCTTCAGGCGGCCTGCGAAGCTCTGACGCGGCTGATTGCATTGCCGAACACATGACGGTCTGGACCATCCAGCGTGTCAGCAGGAACAGCGGGCAACAGCCGCGCCTGCACCGCCGCCAAACCGTTTCCAGCCGCACATGAAATTGAACCGGCGGAGCTGGTTCCCCAACCGACAAAACTGGATGAAGCAAACATGAAAGTCCTTGTTCCCGTGAAGCGGGTTATAGATTCGAATGTGAAGCCGCGTGTGAAGGCGGATGGGTCTGGTGTTGATCTTGCCAACATCAAGATGGCGATG
>NZ_BAABGS010000055.1:0-14332 GCF_039541695.1 Chelativorans composti
TCTCCGCATACATCTGCGTGAGATGTCTCACAGTCGCCCGAACCTCCGTTCGGCACTAACTGCCTGATTTTTATGGATTTTCAAGCGATGGTAGCGGAGGAGGGATCGGAACCTCCAAAAGGCGCTAAGTCCTTGTTAAATGACCGGAAAAATCATGACTTCTCACGCCATTTCATGGATACACTAGTACATGAATCTCAACTGACCATCAAGAGTTATCCTGTCGCGATCGCGTTGGGGGAGGGGAGTTGCTGTCTGGCGCGCCGAATGCGATCTGCAGATGACCAAACAATAGAGCATTGGGAACGTCATTCCCCGCCAAGAGGAGTTTGTTAGACATAGTCTCCCCCTGCCTGGGGCAGTTCAGCCGGAGAGGCAATGCTTCAGTTCAAGGGAAGATTGCCTGCCGCGTTGAGAAGGAGTTCCCTGTTCCTCGCTTGGGCGGGGTGAAGGCGTCCTTTCTGGCAACACGTCCCCCAGCATTGACATCGCCGCCTTGAAACACTTGCCGAGGCGCTCGAATATCTGTTCACTCGCCAGTCTGACAAAATAAATCTGCGAATTCTTGAGCCACCTCTGTTTGCCAACCAGGTTTTGGTCGGCAACAGGTGGGCTTCCGAGCGCTCCAGTATCACCCACCTCGTTGACGAATCCCAAGGCAAAGATTGTGATCGCTGCACAATGCCTGTTGCGCTCCCCCAGCTGATGATTCAAAGTGGACCCAACAATGAAGTACTCTGCCGTTGCCTTGCTTGAAGCATTGCTTGAGTTGAAGCCTCGCCGAACCTACGAAGCGCCGAGGTACGCCCGCGGGATCTATGGGCTTGTCGATCACTTCGGGCAACTGAGGTACATCGGCTCCACCAGTTCTCAGAGACAATCGTTGTTTGAGCGTATTCATCAGCGCCACCGCTCCGGCTCCGAGGATATGAGCACTACTTTTCCTACATGTTCAACACCGGTCGCATGTGGCGTGACCGTCGCGATCCGGCGACTCTTGAAGATGGAAAGATTGCTAAGGCGCTGCGCAACGCGTTTATCGAAGACTACTGCAGAGCGGTATGGATCGAAATTCCGGATCATATGAATATTCCGAACATTGAGCAGGGGGGGCTCGCTATCGCGCCCTCACACGCGGTTGCCTGGAACCGCCTTTCGGTGCAGTGCTGCGCAGAAGCGATTGACCTGGTTGACCAGACATTAGCTCGCCTCGGATGGTGTGAATTTCAGATTGCGGCACTGAGCACCAGAGGCAGCGATTTCTGGCCCGGGCAGAGGCTTCGAGGCATTTCCGGGCATTCCGGTACGAAAGTTTGCGTGCAACATTGATGATCGTGATTGCGGCCGAGGATGGAGGGTTATCTCTAAGAATCATCGACCGCTGGAAGCGGGCTACCAAAGCGTCTACCGTTCTGTTCTGTTAGGAGGAAAAATGGGGATAGAAGGGGGCAGTAAGGAATTCGACCGCAGTGTTCTGCATAGCACTGCGAAAGAGGCGCTCAACGCCTTCGAGGAGATTGCTGAATCTGCATATGCGGAATTGCAGAGCAAAGGCGTGAGTTTGGACTCCTTTGCCTCTGTCAACACGATCACCGCCGACCGGCTTGCCGCGGAATTGCGTCAGCGCAATGAGGACACGACGGCCAATCTGCTGCGCCTTTGTGAGAAGCCGGCGATAGCCCGTTTTGTCATCGAGGACGAGGACGGCAGGATTGAAACTTTGTACGTCACGTCCGCAGGAACGGTGAACACCAAGACAGTGCGACTGTGCAGCTACATGTCCCCGAAGGGACGCCTTGCGCCGTACGGTGTCGGCGATGAAGTGGAGATTCCGCTCAAGGAAGGGCCCCGAAGCTACCTGATCAGGGAAAAGATGACCTTCGACGCAGTCGAGGGCGGCGAGGGATGGGATTCGAGGCCTGCGGTTCATTTCCGGGAGAAGATTTCCCCGCTGACCATCAAATCCCTCCGGGACTTGCTGCAGGAGGAAGGCGCTCCCGAGGAAGAGATCGATGCGCTGGCAGTGTGGCTCAATCAGACCGATGAGCAGAACGTCGTAGAGGGCATCACCCGCGCCGCCCTGACGGCGATGGAACTGCGCGTGGCTCCAATTCTCGATCGGTTCCAGGACGAGATATTTCGTCTGCCGATCGACAGCAGAATAGCCGTAATGGGACCGCCCGGGACCGGCAAGACCACGACGATGGTCCGGCGTCTCCGGCAAAAGCTCGATTTTGCATATTTCGACGAAGATGAACGCGAGCTGGTCGAGGAGGCCGACGAAGCAGGACGGGCGCATGCGGACAGCTGGATTCTGTTCACCCCAACCGAGCTGCTGCGCCTGTATGTCAGGGAAGCGTTAAGCAAGGAAGGGGTGCCGGCACACAACGAGCGCCTGTGGACCTGGGACGAGTTCAGGCTGGCAGTGGCTCGCAATCAACTCGGAATTCTTAAGCGTGCTACAGGTGGTGGCCTAGTAATGGATCATCAAGGGCGCGACGACCATCTCCTGTCGACGACCTTGCCTGATCAACGGGCCTGGTTTGAGGACTTCAACAGGTGGCAGTCACAAGATTTCGTTCGGCAAGTGGAAGTGGAGGCCGAACGTTTGGCCAAGGCCGACGACGAGCGTGCAAGCCTGCTTGGCCAGCAGGTTTCCGAGGCGCTTGAACGATCGGGTGACAACATCATCCGGCTGCTGGCGGAGCTGGTCAGCCTGCGAGACGGCCTGGAACAGCTGGCGTCAGCGCTTGGGAAAAAGACCCGGGAGGATCTGGACGAACCGCTCAAGAATCTCGCTCGTCTTCACCCGAGCTTACTGGATGATCTTGTTGCCATCGTGGACAGCGTGAACCGCCAGTCGCCCGAAGAGGATGAAGGCGACAGCGACGACGATGAGGCCGATGATGAATCCATGGAAGCCGTGGAGGCCAGGTCACCGCTCGATCGGCGACGGCAGGCAGTTGATGCATTCCGACGGACGATGCGCACACTGGCCATTCGGCAGGCAAGCGGGAGCAAACCGGCAGACAGCAGCCGGACTGGACGCATTCTGGCATTCCTCGCGGAACGAGGGTTTGAAACACCGGACCTAAGAGAGGTGGGAAAGGTTCTGTTGGTTCAACGCGCAGCCGGCCGGGTTGGCAACGCGCCAGCCAACTATCTGCGGCGCATATCTGCCCGATATCAGCGCTTCAGGCGAGCGATGCGTGCGGAAGGCAAATGGTATCGCCCAACCACTGTAGGTGGTGGTCATGTGCATCCTGCGGAGGTCGATCTGATCATGCTGGCGATGCTCCAGGCTGCCAGCTCCATGGAGGCGGATCGTTTGCTTTCCTCACGGTTGTCTGAGCGACGCCCTGCGCTTCTCGATACGATTGCGCGTTTGCGGTGCAATCAGGTTCTGGTTGACGAAGCAACGGATTTCTCGCCTGTTCAGCTTGCTTGTATGGCGGAACTTGCGCGCCGGTACATAGGGTCCTTGTTTCTTTCCGGCGATTTCAACCAGCGACTTACCCGATGGGGTACCCGCTCAGAGGCCGATTTGAGATGGATTGCTCCCAATATCGACATACGCCGGATCGCCATTACCTATCGCCAGAGCAAGAAGCTGGCTGATTTTGCACGAACACTTGCGCGACTGCAGGGATTGGAGATTGACGAACGTCCATCAGAGTTCACCGACAATGTCGGGTTTGATCCGGTTCTGGGTCCCTGTCTTGAGACTAACGCCGAGCGGGCGCAGTGGCTGAAGGCGCGCGTAGCTGAAATCGAGCGCATTACCGAAGGCAAGCTACCGACTATTGCGGTGCTAGTTCCGGATCGGGATGTGCTGGATTCGTTGACCGAGGCGCTTAACGCTGAGTTGTCCGATATGAACCTCGTAGCTAAAGCCTATTCGGATGGAGAGGCGATCGGTCAGACTCATGATATTAGAGTTTTTCCGATCGAACATATTAAAGGTCTTGAGTTTGAGGCAGTATTTTTCGTGGATGTCGATCGTCTTCACGCCGAACAACCGGAACTTTTCGATCGATACATCTACGTTGGAGCAACGCGGGCCGCAACGTTCCTCGGTCTCACATGTCAGGGACCTGAATTACCAGGGGTTCTCCATCACAAGGATATCTCATACGGGAAATGCTGGTGAGAAACACTGCCATTTGAGTTCGCAACATCCCACTTGGCCTCAGCTCCGGACTACGTGAAGCAGCTTTGGAGCCAAGGCTATCGACGCAGCACCGGCGAGGAGGACGGGTGGTCTTTTCTTCGCGGTCAACGTTCCCGGCGAGATTGCACTCGCTGTGGCAGAAGGTGGGGCTGCGTGTTACTTACCGTTGATCATCCAGGCGTGGCTGCTGACTCAAAGCTACGCCTGCATCACCTGTGCCAGCAGGCAAGCGTGCTGCTGGGGTTTTGCACAACAACGAGACCTGCGTGCTGCGCTTCACTGCGTGTACTACCCATCACAAAGTCTGCTGTCGGTACCGCTTTATACGTTAGGCCGAGACGCGTGTCTCGGTGAGACGGAAATCGACCGAGTTCGCAGGGGGCGAATAGCGCAAAACATATTTCGGTTTGCCCGGCACTCGGCAATGTTGTCCGGTAACAGCTCGACGCCGTAAATGCACATCACGGCCAGGAGTGCGTAGTTCCGTTTTCAAAGTCGGACTTGCCGAATTTGAGTTCAACGGCCGCGAGCTTGCGCCGGAGAATTTAGCCCAGAAAATTGCCGCAACCGCACGCCGGCTCCAGAAAGCGAGAGTCAATGCGCTCTGTCTCGCCTTTGACGAGGTCGAGCATCGCCTCGACCAGCCACGGTGGGGTGAAGACCTTTCCGTGATCGGCGACGCGTTGCTTGGATTTGACGTACTTCATAAGGCTAAAGCGATTCTGACGGAACGTTATAGGGTTCTTGTTGTGCTGCGAGGCATTGTCTGTGTGCGGGCGCAACACGAGGCGAAACTCGTTGGCGCGAGGTAATGCACGATGTGCCGCCCCTGGATGAAGTTCGCATTGCCGCAGCCGAAAACGAGTCCACGATGTTTAGGTGGGGTTCTTAAGCTCATCAGTAGTCATCGAGCGATCCTCGATCAGTTCGTTTCCGTTGAAGCATCGTCTTCTGCCTCTGCGTCCTCCGGTGACACGACGCGAAGGTACGCGGCGCGCACCTCAGTTAGTGGCCGCGACCCGCTCTGATCTAACCGCCAGAAGTGCCAGCCATTCGTCGGCTTCTGACAGACGTGTATCGCAGCGCTGGATGGGCTCTCAAAGACTTTTCCGTCTACCTCGACGCGGCCGTCCGAAAGGATCGCGCCAGTGCGGCCACCATACTTTCCGGGTTGGGAGTAAAGAACTTGCCCCGGCGCAAGCAGGCCTGCACCGATCAGGTCGGCAATCTCCACCGTGATGGAGGTGTCTAGCGGCTCGTGCTCGATCCTGACCTTATGACACGGCGGGACCGGCCAGATGGCGAGAATTGTTTCGACCATCTGCTTCGTGCGTGCGTCGATGCCGGCCTCATCCCATTGCTTTAACGAGTACTCCTTCAGCAGCTTGCTGTTCAGAAGAACCACATCCTTCTCCTGAAGATGCGAAGCCTTGCCGGCGGCCCCCAGCCAAGGGCCGTTGGACACCGTGCTGTTAAGCTTCTTCGTCAGCAGGGTCAGGTTGCCGAGCCGATGAATGCGCGCGTCGCGGTCCGCCTCAGATTCACCCGGTGGCAGTGGCCAGTGCTTGGCCCAGGCTTGGGGCATCAGATGCTCGATTACATAGCTGCCGCGCCGAATGCGCATGCCGGCAGCCGACATCTGTCCGGGAATCCATCCGCGCCAATGGTCTTCGATGGCCTCGAGCACCATGCGTAAGCGTGCCCTACTCAGCTTACGGTACGCGGGCATCGTCTCCAGTTCTCGGCGTACTTCCTCGTCGTCGGGCCAATAGGCCACTTCAGACCGTTGCGAGGAGAAGTACTCGCGTACCGTCTCGCCTACCTGATCGACGAGAGCGTTGCGGATGACGGAGACGACTTCCGCCATGATCTTGTTGTAATTCTTCGCCGTTGCGCGGATCAGCATGCGGCGCGTTAGCCAACTCTCGAGAACATCCAGAGCTGTGTCGATCTGGTCCTGAGGTAGCGGGCCCGACTTGTGGTCCAGCAGCGCGAGCAAAACAGGCTTGATGACCTCGCTTTCCAGCGCCTTGACGCGATAGGTGAACAGCCCGACGCGGTCCAGGGGGCCGTCAAGTACCTGTGCCTGTTCGGTGAATTGCCGATAGATTGTCGCGGCCTGGTGTATCTCCTTCAGGAGATCCAGCATGGGGTAACCGGCCTGGTAGTCGGCATATTCCTTGAACCGGGCGAAGACTTCGCGCACAACCACTTCTTCACCCGTCCGGGCGACCAGCCAATGGTTCAGGAACACCGATGATCGCGGGATCCTGACACGGCCGACGTTAACTTCTTCCTCCCAGAAAGCCGTTTCGAACTGCGCCCAGTAGCGGTTGTATGCCTCTTCGACATCGGCCCCCTGTTCGAGCAGACGCTGGAATACAAAATTCTTGATCAGGTCGGCTGCAGTGAGGACGGCACCACGCGCATTGAGTGTTTCGAAAATCTCCTGGGCATTCTCGTGGACAGAGAGATCAATGACAACGAACTGCAGAAGTTCGCGAGCACTGCGTTCAATGGCTTCTGCACGCGCAGCAGTTCTTTCGGGACCCTCGGAGTGGAGCCAGGCGCGGCACTGCTGTGAGAAGTACTGGTGAGCCTTGACAATGCGGGAAGTGCGATGTTCGAGCTTCTGATAATCGACAGGTGCCGGTGCTCCCATTACTTCGTAAAACGCTGGGCGGTCGCGGTTGGTAGGCCAAACCTTGAAGCGATCTTCCTTCGTTTGGCAAAACGCTTCGGCGTTGGCGATGAGAGGCTCTAGTCGCGCGGCCGGCGTCATGAAGCCGGCCATGGCGATTTCGGCGTGGATGGCATCAAGCAGGAGCTGCAGCGTCGTCAGTCGCTGCTGTCCGTCGATGACAGTGCGCTGTTGAAGATCGCTTATGGGGTTGGGATTTTGTTGCAGGACTATTGCGCCAAGGAAATGCGGCGCTTGTGCTGTATTCGGTGCCTGCAGCTGGCGTGTTGCAACGCGCTCCAAGTCCTTCCAAAGAGGCTCCCATTGCAGCTCCTCGTTCCAGACATATGGCCGTTGGAATAATGGAATAAGCAGCCGCTGAGGCTGCATGAAGATGGCTTGTGGAGTTCGGACCTGGGTATCCATAGGGATCTAGTTCTAAGGGATGGTGAATGTCGGATAGAAAGTTTCTTCTGTTCGTCAATGCGAAGGTGGAGATTGCTCGCCTATATTGGCCACCTCCCGGTTCAGAAACACTATCTGCTGGTCCGCTGGGTTCCGGGTGGACGGGTCAATATTCATTCCAAGGCGCTCGAACGTGTAGTGGAGTAGGGCCTTGCGAACGGTGATGCTGGACTTGCCTCCCTGCATGCCGTAGTCGAGCGCCACCACTTTCTTCTGAACCTCCGACAACCCCGGATGCGGGCCGATTTCCAGCGTCACCATGGTGTACCAGTCCACGTCCTGGCTGGCATCGATATCGCTGTGGCGGGTATCGCGAATGTGAAGCATGCGCGCCAGCAGGAAGTCCTTGAAGCAGCCGTCGGTGAAGCAGTACGCCCGGGCATGCCAACGGAAACCGTCGAATGCGATGGCATGTGGCGCGATCCAGCGCCAGCGCGGGGCGGGGGTGGAAAGCGACTGGTACTCGACCTCAAGCGCTTGCATGGCACGGATCGCTTCGATGACGCGGCGCAGCGTGTGGGCATCGATGCCGCGCACGGGGCTGGGGACCGTGTCGAAGGCAGGCAGCTGGCCGATCCAGGTTTCCTCCTGCGAGATGATGCAGTCGGAGATCGACCGCAGCTGGGACAGGTAGCTGGCCGGGTCCGGTTTCAGGAACAGGGGCCCGAAGTGGTCGCCTCGGACGTACGCGCGGGCACTCTTGTCATAGACCATGTTGCCCGGCACCATACCGAGGTAGCGATTGAGGTCGGTGGATGCCTGGTTGATCGAGATCCCGAAGGCGACCATCAGGTCGCTACGGTTAACATGGCCCTCCCAGAACAACCGGAATTCGATGAACTCGAGCTGGCGTTCAACGCCCCACCGAACGCTGCCTCGCGTTGCCCCCACCCTTGCACCCCCAGTGTCGTGACCCGCATCAGGATTGTACTCGACCAGTTTCTGGATGGTTTGTAAAGTGAGGTGGGTTGTATCAGGGAGGGTCATCGCCGTGAGGCGGTGCGGTCAGTGGTTCATGGTATTTGGTTCTTTGACCAGTTGTAGGAGATTGATTTATATGAATAATGTCTGTTTTTGTGATTGAGGGGGTCCCCCAAGTCTGCCACGCTGGACGAGATCCATAGGCACGACTACATGCTGAGGTAGGGGCGCTACGTGGGCGCATCGGAGCAGGAAGACGATGGCGAGCCGTTCGATTGGGGTCGCGCCACCCAGGATGCTGCCGTGCAGACCGTGCTGCGGATAGAGGCGTTGTCGTGCAGATCTCAAGATGGCCTCCCCTTAGGCTTCTGCCTTTGTCCAGCGGGCAAATGCAGCACCCCTGATATTGAGTTCGCGAGATCGGCGACCCCGTTTATTCAAATGGGGAAGATGGGGGCATCCGCAGCACATGACCTGCGTCTCTTGCAAAGCCGCTGGCTCTTGCTTGTGCGTGCCGCTTTCCCAACTATTCCTCAGCCGGCGCATTCTTCTGATATAGCCATGCCGCAGCCCCCGCATCACAAATTACCTTACGGGTAGGTTAGTAGCCCGAGTGATGTGACTTGGTAGTGTTGCTTGTGAAAAAACTAGCTCCAAAGGTTGCCATGGTGTCCACCAACAGACTCCGATCCAAGAAGACATTTCGCTGTTCGCAACTTGTTTCAGCTACGAGCAAGCATCCGTGACACGCTGCACCATGAAGAGCTCTGTCCTCTGACGCGGTTGCGGGGTCATGGTCAGCGCAGATTGGATCACCAGAGCAGAGGCGTAGTCGCTCAAGCGCCGATGACATAACTGAGGAAAAGCGACGTGTTACTTCAACTAGGCCGCCAAGCGTGCCCTGATTTCCTGCGCTAGCTGTATAAATTAAAATCCCGCATTCCTTTGGTTCGCCTGGTCTGTTCGGTATTAAGTACAAGCGTTCCTTAAGAGAGCTTGCAGGATAGCCGCAATCGATGGCAACTTCATTGATCAGCGCATGGGAAAGACTATGCGCCAAAGTGTATTCAATATGTTCACCTTCCCATGGAATTTTGTCGGACAGACCGCGATCCCGACGTGCTTTCTTCCATGCCTGCGCCCCGCTGGCCAGATTGGTTGCTCTGTTTCGAACCGCGGGACGCGTCACCCACTCCATCAGCTTCAGCGGATCCAAACGAAGAAAAAAGCCCTCACCGAATTGCTCGATCGCAGGAAGCCATTCAGGGTTTTCGCCCAAAGGGGCACCGTTCACTGCCAGGCCAACATCCTCGATGCCGTCTTCAGCCAAGGGAGCAGGTTCAAATCGGGTGAAGCCATAAAGGCAAGAGACCTCTCTGAGCCTATGCACCGCAACAAGCGACCTTACACCAGCTAGATTGGGATCCCCGTCGGGATCCCATTGTTCGCGATCCAAGGTCTCCGCATGAAGACGGGCGTCGGGACGATTTTCACCAATCAGCTTCCTTCCGCTGGCAAGCAACCGGAACTCGGCAATCCGTGGATTCTCCACCGCAGTGTGATCGGCAGCCTGATCACGATGCCTTCGTGCGGAAATCCGATTGAAGATATCTTGGTCAGAGTATGGACCCAAATTTGCAGCGACGGTGGGGTTAAATCGCTTCGCCATTGAAACGTCGTGTGCAGATGCGCATGATGCAACGGTTGACCAAACTGCATCCAGCGCTCGTTCCAACGCGTCATCGGATTCTGGTAGCGATATGATGCGAACAACCTGCGGGAAATATGTATTGGTCGCACTGCGGGTCAGCAAGCGAAGTTGCCGGTCGCAACCATCTGGATCATCGGACGCCAGCCAGGGTCTCTTGCCGGTGCAGGGTCCCAGGCGTCCAGGTTGAAATAGTTCCTCCAGTGATAGCTTTGCGCCGCATTCACATACGATACGCGTGTCGCGGGGGTCAGCACTCGTTCCGGTGTCCTCAAGCCACATGGCCTTTCGGCAGCTGCCACCTTCCCCTCTAGCCTCGCCCGAACGGGTCGCATGCACTACCCGTCGCCATTCTATATCCTGTAGATGACCCTTCTCGCAGCCACATACAAATCGCAGAGGAGACGCATGCCGCTTTCTGCCGTCGTCGCCTCGCCAATCTGTTTTCTTTGGTGCCTCAAGCTCGCTAAAACGAACTATTCGCCGCCTGTTTGGTGGGTCTGTGTCAATGGAATCGCAAACGAACCACTCAGGGAATACCTTCGCCTTGATGGCAGGACGTGCCTTCCCGGGATCTCCCTGATCTATTGGTGGAGTACGAAAACTCAGAGGCTTGCCGGCCGATATTCGCCCATCTTGCTGATCTGCAAGTCGGCGCTCCAGCAACTGGGCAAGTCGCGGTTCCTCAATTGTCTCGAATGCGTGGGGGCCAAAGGTTTCCCAGTGATCAAGCCCCATAACCAAGACCGAGCGATCGGGCAAGTCGATCATAGCCCCCGGACCAAATAGCCCGACCACTTGACTCATGCGAATTTGGTTCTTTGCCATGGGAATCTCAGTTCAACGTATGGCCGAAATTGTCGATGATCTTGAGGGCAGAGGCATGCTCCACGTCACGCATGGACCTGCCTGCCTCAAATGCTTGGAGTTCTGGATCAAGCTGAGGAAGCAACGGGTCGAGCGGCTGGTGAAGCAGCGCACGATCGGATGGATAACCGTAGTAGAGCTTCTCGGCATTATCGCGTCGATCTTCCGCTATTCGACGCCACCTATCCAATAGATCCTCGACGATTTGTCTTAGGGCCCTATGTCCTCCTACTACCGCCTCCGCTGGTGCGCGAGATAGGATCACACTTACGATCTCTTCGACGCGCACATAATCCGGCATGTTTACCGCACTCTGCTCTTTGGTCAGCTCTGGGTACAGATGCCTGACGCAAGCTACAACGACAGCCGCGAGAGCACGATCAATCGCTCGTGCCGCCCAAGGCGTGACACTTGTAGGCTCCACAGCCCTGTAGAAGGCGGCGTGGAATTGCCGGAAGCGTTCAAAATGCAAGCGATCGCGCGGTTTTTGGGCATTGAGTAGTGTCACCACAAGGCCAGGTCGATCGGGCGCTCGACCAACGCGACTGGAAGCTTGGATGTATTCCGACGCAGATTTTGGCTGCCCCTGCATTATCATCAGACCCAGTCGCGGGATATCCAGACCGACCGATATCATGTTGGTAGCAAGTGCAACGTCGACGCCGGACCTGTCGTTTGCAGGTAAGCCCAATGCTTCCTTTGCAGCAGCAACCTTGTCGGTACTCTCGCGAGATGTCAGTTCAAGCACATCCCGCAAGCGTCGGTCAGCGAATGGTTGATCCGCAGGGAAGATTCGTCGCCGCTCGCTGCCATATTGGGCAAGCCGCGCTCGCACTTCGTCTTCGACAATCCTGCGTGCACCACCCAGCTCTCGCAAGGCATTGAAGTACCCAAGAGCCGTCAAATAGGCATCCGCATCGTTACCGATGTCCGCCTCATTTTGAGCAGCGGCGAGCAATGTCGTCAGTGCCCGAAGAAATACGAGCTTGGGTCCCTTTCCTGGAGCTGCCAATCCTACATAAAGACGTGCGGGCCGTTCACTTGAGGGGACAGCTCGAGCAAAGAAACTGTCTCTCCGATCAGGCCCAGGAGGCGGGAAAATCTCGGTCGTTTCTCGATCAAATAGTGCCTTGATCTGCACCGAGGCACGGCGGACAGTGGCGGTTGAGGCTACGATCTTGGGGCGGACACTGCGCCCCATGACTGAGCGACTGGCAAGGCGGTCGAGTGCTACCTCATACAGCGCTGCAACTGTTCCAAGTGGGCCACTGATTAGGTGAAGCTCATCCTGAATGATGAGATCAGGTGGATCGAGCTCGTAACCATTGTCCAGTGGCGTGCCCTCGCGCGGTTCATCGTTCGCGCCGTAAAAGCCCCATTGATCTGCGCGATTGACATGCC
Organism: Chelativorans composti; assembly: GCF_039541695.1. Lineage (NCBI taxonomy): Bacteria > Pseudomonadati > Pseudomonadota > Alphaproteobacteria > Hyphomicrobiales > Phyllobacteriaceae > Chelativorans > Chelativorans composti. The sequence continues at coordinate 12,214 of NZ_BAABGS010000055.1, forward strand.
CAAAGAATGCGCCTGCCTCACCAATCCATGGCAGGCCAGCAAACTTGTCAACAGTTGCGATGACAAATGCGGGAAGTCTCCGATAGATCGCCTCATCGACCGTGAGTATAGGTAGTGCTCTAGTACCAGTGAAGTCACACCGGTGGTTGCTGCATCGAATTTCCATATTCTTGGGAGCTTGGTCGCTGGGCGTACAGGCGAAGCTTTCTCGTCCAAATTCTGTACTACACCATGGACAGGCCTTGATGGGGGCAGGTGCTTCTCGTCCCGAAGTTCGATATCGTTTGATACGCTGCACCGCGGTATCTTGATGCCTGTTATCCTTGCCCCCGAGACGGTTCGGCGAGGCCGCAGATCCAACCCATAGCCCAATCTCGATTGGCCAATCTCCCAGGAGGTGCCTTGTCCCGTCCATCCATGCAGGGTCATTGCGCATCAGCTCAAGTGCGCAGACCACGCCCGCCGCACGCGACAATTGATCGAGTGTCAACAGACGCAGGGTATATCTCATCAGGACGGAGACGCCCGCACCAAGCTTGCCGCCTGCCGTCAAACGCCTGTGGGCGATCGTCCAGGCAGCAAGTCCGAGATATGCTTCTGTCTTGCCACCACCGGTCGGGAAGAACAGCAAGTCAACGATCTCGCGATCTGTATGCAGCTTGTCTTTCAAACCCGGCAGATTGAGCAGAATAAAGGCAAGCTGGAACGGCCGCCAGGTCGGCTGCTTCTGAGCGGAAGGATCTCCATCACGTCCTGCGTTGCGCCGGCGCGCCGCTCGGGAAACGGCTTCATTCATAGCCTTGAAGGCAAGCCGGGCCCACTTGTCCTTCTTGAGAAGCTCAATTCCTGCCTCAATGCGAACCTGAGCCCGGCGCGCTCCATCAAGCAAACGCTCTGCGGTCCTGCGGCGTGGCTCGCCGTCAATCGCGCCGATCTTGCCCGTCTGTGCCTGGATCCACTGAGCATATTCCGCCGGCAAAGGTGCGAGCGCAGCCACCAAGGCATCAGGATCGCTCCCTGCAAGCGTCGCAAGATCCTCCATTCCGAAAGTTGCGCCGATCTCTTCATTTGGCTCGACGCGTTCGACCTCGGCTACAGGGAAGAAGTCGGTGTAGGCACAGCGGACTTCACCGTCTTCGTCATAAGTCCATCCGGCCGAGGTACCATTGCCAACCGCATACTCAGCCACGTCGCGGTAATGCAGGTCTGCAGTTGCCGCATCCGGGTCATCCGATCCAAACCCGGTCATGTCCACTCTGGGATAAGCGGAAGCTTGCTCCGCACCTCAAGCTTCACCTGGAAAGCATAGGTAACATCAGCGAAGCGGCGCTTCGTGGAAGTTCGGCGGTTAACCAGCATCACCGTAAGCGCCACCACATCCGCGGTGCTACCGTCAGGTTGGGTCAGGCTGTAGGGGCGGGCGAATGCTTCAACGGTCAGCCCCCCACCGGGCCTTTGTCTGCCAGCGGAACCTTCAAGAGGGCGACGAATTCGTTCGCCTGGTTGCGGTATCTGGATAGTCACGCTTGCCTGGCCAGGGACGCGCTGCCAAAGAACATCTCGATGGCTGGGATCGAAAGCCGCAGAATCGTCCTCGAATACTTTGGGGGGCAGGGGCGGTTCTGTGACGTAGTCGCCCCAGGTAACGTGCACATCAACAGTCTCAGTGCGGGCATCAACCAGAACGGTCAGTCCGCAAGATGATTGCGCCAATGGTTTCCGTGGAGCTGGTTCATCCGGGGCAGAATCATCGGCAGCAAGGGCGGGCCCGGTGGCCGGATCCGTCTGCTCCATTCCGTCGATGACTGTGTCACCAATCTCGTCCGGCTCATCAACCGTGTCGTCACCATCTGCAGGTGCGGGCACGAGATACCCCGTCAGATACCAACGTGATGGATTCGTATTGAGTTTCTCGTTTACGATGTCAGTATCGCGCGGATCAGGGCCGATCAGATCGCGACGCAGCGTCTCGACAAGACGAGTGCGGACGGCTGTCGGCGAATGCGGATCCAGCATTGATCGGCCCCCACGGACGGGTCCAATTTGATTGTTAGTGCAATGATGGTGGTGGCGCCAGCGCGGGCGGCATCGCTGGTTGGGGTTGCAGGGCCGCCCGCGC
>NZ_BAABGS010000056.1:0-14929 GCF_039541695.1 Chelativorans composti
CATCCCGGCATTCGCGCGGGCGGCCCTGCAACCCCAACCAGCGATGCCGCCCGCGCTGGCGCCACGACCATCATTGCACTAACAATCAAATTGGACCCGTCCGTGCGGGCCGATCATAGCCGCGACGTCTGGCCAGCAAGACCCTGTCCTCGGAGGAGGAGGAGGAAATGAGGTTGCGGCCCGATGTGGCCGTCAGCACATTCGTTGTCGCGCAGGAAAACTGCGGCACTGCCTGCGTCGCGCGCAGGAGATCTTGAAGTCTGCATGGCCGCAACCGACAGGATGGCCGAGATCGCCATAACCAATTTGAGAACATTCTGCCGACCATCCTGCAAAATGACTGCAAAACGGACGACGCGCCGTTTCTGGCGAAAATCTCAAACGATTGATATTTGAGGAAGAAAATGGCGCGCCCGAAAGGATTCGAACCTCTGACCCCCAGATTCGTAGTCTGGTGCTCTATCCAGCTGAGCTACGGGCGCGTACTGCCTTGTCGCAGTGGGTTTCGCTGGTCACGTCCAGCGCTGGAATGACGCCTACCTAATGGGTGATCTCGCCAAAAGCAAGCGTTCTTGTTCAAGAAAATGCGGAAAATTTTCATTCGGTGCGCATTGTGGCTGTGCATAAGGGGTTCCATCGCACCGTCCGAGCGCTGTCACCCCTGTCAGAACGCCCCAGGCAAGGGTTCGATATCTCAGAATCGCCATTTCATGGCCGCGCAGACCCGCCTCACCGCGCGAATCAGCCCTTACGGACGCGTTCGGACCGCTGGCCGTCAGATCCCCATGCGTCCGATCCAGTCGCGGACATCCGTGTGGAATGCCTTTGTCGAGGCCTATGGGGAGATCATGCGAGCAGGTGCCACCCGGCTGCCACTCCTGCCTACCGGACCAGTTTCGCGTGACACCCCTAGGACAATCAGGAACGCCGCTCCCAGGCCACCGCGTGCCGGCCCTTCCGCTCCGCACCATCCGGTTTCGGCGCCTGTAGCGGCAGCGTAATCTCGAACACGGTACGTCCCTGCCCGGTCTCCACAAGTTCGATTCGCCCGCCATGGGCGCGCACAAGCTCCTGCGAGATAGCGAGGCCCAGGCCAGTCCCGCCGCTCCTGGCCGAACCGCGGAACGCGGCGAAAAGATTCTGCTTGGCCCGTTCCGGTAGCCCGGGTCCGGTATCCATGACGCGGACGCATACTTCCTGCGCCCGTTGCTCCGCGCTGATCGTGAGGCGCTTCACAAGCGCCGGCTCGTTCTCCCCCGACATGGCCTGGACGGCGTTGCGCGACAGATTGAACAGCACCCGGAACAGCTGATCCGAATCGGCGTCGATCTCCAGTCCCTCGGGGACAAGATTGATCATCTCGATGCCGCTCTCCTCCGGCACCGCCAGCGTGGCGAAGACATCATCCGCGAGCTCGCGCAGCCTGAGCCGGCGCAACTTCGGCGGCGCTTCCTGGGTCCGCCCGTAGGCAAGCACTCCTTCCGTGTAGGACACCGCGCGGTCCAGCGTCCGAACGAGACGCGGCGCCAGCGACTGCACCTGCGGATCCCTCACCTCCACGAGGCGGTCCGAGATGAGTTGCGCCGCAGCGAGCATATTGCGCATGTCGTGGTTAATCTTGGAGACGGCGAGGCCAAGGTCTGCAAGCCGGCGCCGCTCCCCGAGCGTCCGGTGGAGGGTCACTTGCATCTCCGCCAGCTCCCGCTCGGCGATGCCAATCTCATCATCCCTGCGGTTGTCCGCCTGAATGATTCGTGTCGCGTCGTCCGGTGCTTTGGCGAAGGCGAGCATTGCCTGCGTCATCCGGCGGATCGGCCGGATCATGATGTAGTCGATCGCGAAAAACACCAGCATCGCCGTGAACAGAGACAACCCGAGCGCCAGCAGGGCTATGTTCCGGGCGTATTCAAGCAGCGACTGGCGCAGACCGAAGTCGGAAAACACGATCTCGAACTGCGTGTTTGAATCGTCGATCCGACCGAAGACGCGCAGCAGACGGTTTCCGCCGAACAGCATTGTGTCGAACGCCTGCTCGGTGGCCCCGAGCAGGCCCAGCTTGTCCAGGTCGATGTGCTCGTCAACCTGGGGCGGCACCTCGGACACCACGAGCATGCGCGAGACTCCAGCCTCCCGCGCGGCGATGGCGCGCACTCCGGACGCCCGCAGTACCCGGCTGCTTGCCTGCATGCTGAGGCTCCCGGGACCGCTGTCCATCACGACAATGGCGACGGCTGCCGCGGTGCGAAGCCGGGCTCCCATCCAGGCGCGACCGAAATCGGCTATGGAGGGTATGGCAATGAGAACTTCCGCCAGCAGAACGAACGGAATGGTCAGCAGCAACAGCTTCGTGGAAAGCCCGCGGCTCAGAGGCACGAACCTTTCTCTATCTTCCCGGTCTCTCGCAGACTGAAGCATCAAACGGTTCCACAGCCGCCGGTTGCCCATTGCAAACAGCCATATCACAGATTGGTGATTGACCGTGCATCACATACAGCAACCGCGCGATCCATTTTGCATCGGCAAGGTCAATGTATTGCCCTCCCTGGACGCAATCCAGTCCCCGCGATCGTGAAGAGAATACAATGTGATCAACGCCCAGGCCCTGGACAGACATCAGTCGTGCAAGGAACAGGATCTGCATACAGTCGGGAAGAGGATTTGAGGGAGAGATGCAGCGCCTGGAGAAGTAAACGCGAGTTCCCGCTGGCGCAGTAAACAGGTGGGGCGCCGCTGCAGAAAAATCGGCGCCGGGCGATGCCCGGCGCCGCGAAACCATTTGCTGGAAGCTTTTCAGCCCCTCTGCGGGATCTGGACCGGCGGATGGACAGGCGGTACCGGAAGTGCCGCCTTCCTGGTTTTCGCCTCGCTTATTGCGGAGCGATCATCTTCTCCGGACGGACCAGCCGGTCGTACTCATCGGCCGTGACGAGGCCGCTCTTGAGGGCCTCCTCGCGCAGCGTCGTGCCGTTCTTGTGCGCAGCCTTGGCGATCTTGGCAGCGTTGTCGTAGCCGATGGCCGGAGCGAGCGCCGTCACCAGCATCAGCGAGCGCTGCATCAGGTCGGCGATGCGGACCTCATCGGCTTCGATGCCCTTCACGCAGTTGTCAGCGAATGACCGCGACGAGTCGGTGAGCAGGCGCACCGACTGCAGCACGGCATTGGCGATGACCGGCTTGAACACGTTGAGTTCGAAATGACCCTGGCTGGCTGCGACGGTGACGGTGGTGTGGTTGCCCATGACCTGGGTGGCGACCATCGTCAGCGCCTCGCACTGCGTCGGGTTGACCTTGCCCGGCATGATCGACGAGCCCGGTTCATTCTCCGGCAGCTTCAGCTCGCCGAGGCCCGAACGAGGACCAGAGCCCAGGAAGCGGATGTCGTTGGCGATCTTGAACAGGTCGGCGGCAAGAGCGTTCAGCGCGCCGTGGAAATTGGCAAGCGCGCCGTGGCTTGCCAGCGCCTCGAACTTGTTCTCCGCCGTGCGGAACGGCAGGCCGGTGATAGCGGCCACGCGCTCGGCGAACGCCTTGTCGAAACCGACCGGAGCGTTGAGGCCGGTACCAACGGCCGTACCGCCCTGCGCCAGAGCATAAACGTCATTGAGCGCCGCTTCGATGCGAGCGCGACCTAGCTTCAGCGCCGCCACGTAGCCGGAGAACTCCTGACCCAGCGTCAGCGGCGTGGCGTCCTGCGTGTGCGTACGGCCGATCTTCACGATATCGCCGAAGGCCCGCTCCTTCTCCTCAAGTGCGGCGGTCAGGTACTCGAGCGCCGGAAGCAACTGGGCGACCGTCTCGCGGGCCACCGCAATGTGCATGGCGGTCGGGAACGTGTCGTTCGACGACTGGCCCATGTTGACGTGATCGTTCGGGTGAACCGGCTTCTTCGAGCCCTTCTCGCCGCCCAGCATCTCGATGGCGCGGTTGGAGATCACCTCGTTGGCGTTCATGTTCGTCTGGGTGCCCGAGCCGGTCTGCCAGACCACCAGCGGAAACTCGCCGTCATGCTTGCCCTCGACGACCTCGCGGGCGGCGGCGACGATAGCCTCGCCGATCTTCGCATCCAGCTTGCCGAGGCGCATGTTCACCTCGGCGGCTGCCTGCTTGATGATGCCGAGCGCCCTCACCAGCGGGATTGGCATCCGCTCGGTGCCGATCTTGAAATTGGTGAGTGAGCGCTGCGTCTGCGCGCCCCAGTAATGATCAGCCGGAACTTCGATAGGACCAAACGTATCTGTTTCAGTGCGGGTGTTCATGTGGCGCTCTCACTGCACGGGATTTTGGTTCTGCCATATGCGCCATGCGCGGACGTTTTGCAAACCCGCAAAAGACCCCGGACAGGTTTGGATCGATTAAATGTGAGTCGCTTTTCCGCGGGCTGTGGAAGATTGGCCGCAGCACTCCGTCACCCGCCCCATGCGATTGCAGCAAGGCAAGGCAGGGCAGGACGGAACTGCTGTCAGGGAAGTCTCCGTCCCGCCCTGGTTTCCGGGACGGACGGTCGCGCTATGCGGACTCCAGCTTCAGGCCCACATTACGGTCGAGCGTCGCTCGGTCGCTGAGCAATTCGGCCGAGGGTGCGGCATGCGCCACCAGCCCGCGTTCCAGGATGATGGCCCGGTCGGTGAGTCTCAGCGCCACGTCCGCATGTTGCTCGACCAGGATGAGCGTCAGCCCCTCGTCCTCCGCCATCCGCCGGATCGCCGCCGTCAGCTCCTCGACGATGATCGGCGCCAGCCCCTCCAGCGGCTCATCAAGCAGCAGCAGCGATGGGTTGGTCATCAGCGTCCGCGCGATGGCGAGCATCTGCTGCTCGCCGCCCGAGAGCTGGTCGCCCATGTTGCCGCGCCGCTCCTTGAGCCTCGGGAACAGCGCATAGACCGCGTCGAGGTTCCACCGTCCCGGTCGCGAGGCGACCGTCAGGTTCTCCTCCACCGTGAGCGAGCGGAAGATCTCGCGCTCCTGCGGCACCCAGCCGATGCCGAGAAGCGCCCTCTTGTCGGGCGAAAGCCGGGTGATGTCCTGCCCCTTGAAACGGATCGTGCCGCGCATCGTCCGCACGATGCCGATGATGGTGAGCAGCAGCGTCGACTTGCCGACGCCGTTGCGCCCGAGCACGGCCAGGCTTTCACCCGCGCCAACGCTCACCGACACATTGTCGAGCACCACCGCGTCGCTATAGCCCGAACGGACATCCTTGAGCTCCAGCAATGGCTCAGCCATGGCCCCTCCCCAGATAAACCTCGCGCACACGCGGGTCTTCCTTCACCTCGTCCGGCGTGGCCTGCAGCAGCACACCGCCTGCCACCAGCACGATCACCTGAGAGGCGAAGCTGAAAACGATCTCCATGTCATGCTCGATGAACAGCACGGCAATGTCCCGCGGCAGGCTGGCGACCACCTCGAACAGCATCGCGCTTTCATCCTTGGGCACGCCTGCCGCCGGCTCGTCGAGCAGCAGCACCTTGGGCCGCGTGGCGAGCGCCAGCGCAATCTCGACCAGCCGCTGCTGGCCATAGGCGAGCTGCCGTGTCGGCTTCATGGCCACCTCGGCCAGGCCGAGTTGGCTCAGGATCGCATGGCTTTCCTCGATCGCCTCCCTGTGGGAAGCAAGGCTCCGCCAGAACTGCCCGGCCTTCTTCTCCCGCTCGCACACCACCAGCGTGACGGATTCGAGCGGCGTGAGGTCGGGGAACAGCGTGTTGATCTGGAACGTCCGGGTCAATCCCCGCCGCACGCGCTCCGCCGTTCCGGTTGCCGTGATGTCCTGTCCGTCGAGCAGGATCCGTCCCGAGTTGGGTCTGAGCTGCCCTGTGATCAGGTTGATGAATGTCGTCTTTCCTGCTCCGTTCGGCCCGATCAGCGCATAGCGCGCGCCCTGCGGAAGCTCGATGGAAATGTCGCGTGCCACCTCGAGCGAGCCGAAGGATTTGCAGATGGATTCCGTGCGCAGAACCATGCGTTCCTCCCTCACTCCTCGCGCCGCACCAGCCGCGCCAGTCCGCCCAGGATACCCTTGGGCATGAACATGACCACGAACATGAGCAGAAGACCGATCCAGAGGAACCAGTACTGCGGATTGATGCCGGCGAGCTGGTCCCGGGCGATGAGGAAGATGACGGCGCCGACGATCGCGCCATAGAGTCTTCCCGTGCCGCCGAGGATCAGCATCACCACCACGTCGGCCGAGCGCTGGAAGCTCAGCACCTCGAGCGTCACCGTGTTGGTGGTCTGAGTGAGCAGCGCCCCGGCTACACCGGCGATCGCCGCGGAGATCGTGTAGACAACGCGCAGGTGCCAGCGGTAGTCGGAGCCGATGGCGGGCATGCGCTTGACGTTCTCGCGGATGCCGCGCAACGCCAGCCCGAACGACGAATTGACGATCACCCGGCACAGCAGGAAGCACAGGAACAGCACGATCAGCGAATAGCTGTAGGCCGTGTAGCCCCACAGGTCGAAGCGGAAATAGCCGAAGATGTTCCACGTGCTGATGCCGGTGAGGCCGTCCGTTCCGCCCGTGAGCCAGCTCAGCGCGTTGCCCAGCTCGAAGGTGAGCAGACCGAGGCCCAGCGTCACCATGATAAGCGCCAGATGCTGCACCCGCACGATGAGAAAGCTGCTGGCGAAGCCGGCGAGCCCCGCGACCAGCGCCGCCAGGAACAGGCCGCTGATCGGCTCGCCCCATCCGTAGCGCGAGCTCAGGATGCCGACGGTGAAGGCGCCGAGGCCGAAGAACATCGCATGGCCCAGCGTCACGATGCCCGCGTAGCCGAGCACGAGATCGACGGAGAGCGCGAACAGCGCCGTGATCGCGATCTGGCTCGCGAGGTTGAGATAAGCCGGGAAGAAGCAGAACGGTAGCAGCGTCGCCAGCCAGAACAGGACCTCGAAGATGGTCCAGCGGTTCCGGCGCCTGATCCAGGCGACCGGCTGCATGGCGGGAGTGGAAACCTGACTTTGCAACATGGCCCCCTCCTCACCGCTTTCCGAGCAGGCCGGTCGGCCTGATGAGCAGGATCGCGACCAGCAGCAGGTAGATCAGGAACGAACCGAGTTCCGGCACGAGATACTTGCCCGCCACGTCGCCTATGCCGAGCAGCGCAGCGCCGAGGAACGAGCCCGGAATGGAGCCCAGGCCGCCCACGCTCACCACGATCAGCACATAGACGAGGAAATGCAGACCGAAGGATGGATCGAGGCCTACGATCTCGATGGCGAGCGCCCCGCCCAGCCCCGCAAGGCCGCTGCCGAGCGCGAAGGTGATGGCGAAGATCCGCTCGACGTTGAGGCCCAGCGCCTGCGCCACCCTCTGGTTGTCCACCGCCGCGCGGATCTTGGCGCCGAACCGCGTGCGCTCCAGCGTGAAGAACAACAGCGCCGTGATGATCAGCGACACGACGATGAGGAAGATGCGGTAGCTGCCGAAGCGTATGCCGGCCACTTCCACCGATCCGCGCAACCAGCTCGGCAGCACGATCGGCTGCTGGCCGGTGCCGAAGAAATAGGTGGCGCCCGCCGCCGCGACGAACACGAGTCCGATGGTGAAGAGAACCTGGTTGAGCTCGCCCGCCCGGTAAAGCCGCCGGAAAAACACCCGTTCCAGCACCACGCTCACGAGCGCGGCGGCCAGAAAGGCCATGGGCAGGGTGAGCAGGAACGGCCAGCCATACTGGCGCATCAGTAGCACGGTGACATAGCCACCCAGCATGCCGAAGGCGCCATGGGCAAGATTGATGAAATTCATCAGGCCGAGCGTCACGGTCAGTCCCACGGACAGGACGAAAAGCAGCATCCCGAACGCGAGACCATCAAAAAGAACAATGACGATGTTGCCGATCACGAACCGTCAATCCATCTCGTAAGCGAGCCTTCCAGGGTGCATGTGCAGCCGTCGGAGGCTCTTTTCTTCTTGTTGAGGCGCCGGCCCCGCCCGGCAGCGCGACCGGCCCCGTTCCGGATGAAGAAGCCCGTGGATCTTCTTCCGCGCCGGGGCTTTGGCCTGAGCGGCTTCAGCCCGGCGGCGCAGCGGGCGGCCGGTCACCCGGCCACCCCGATCGGGCTCAGTTGGACGCGCCGTGCAGCGGGTCCTTGACGTTCGGGATTTCGTGAATGATCACGTTTTGCAGCTTGCCGTCGACCTCCTGCACCTCGCGGATGTAGACGGTCTGCACGACGTCGCGCGTCTCCGGGTCGATGGACATCGGCCCGCGCGGGCTCTGCCACGACATGCCCTTGGCCGCCTCGATCAGTGCATCGCCGCTGGCGTCGCCATTGGTCTTCTTCAGCGCCTCGTAGATGAGGTGCATGCCGTCATAGCCGCCGATCGAGAACAGGTCGGGCGAACGGCCGTTGTTGGCGGCGCGATAGCCTTCCACGAACTCGTTGTTGAGCGGATCGTCACGCTCCAGCGTGTAATGGAACGTGGTGATGATGCCGCGCGCCGTCTCGCCCATGCTTTCCAGCGCCTCCGGATGCGTCAGCTCGCCCTGGGCGAAGATCTTGGTTGCGGGCGGAGCCAGGCCCCGGTCCACGAGAGCCTTGCCGATCGCCGCCGGCTGTGCGCCGCCCGGCACGAAGATGTAGACGGCCTCCGGATTGCTGTCCTTCACGCGCTGCACGTAGGCGGAGAAGTCCGGGTTCGCGACCGGCGTGCGGTCGGAGCCGAGAATGGTGCCGCCCGCTTCCGTGAAGCCCTTGGAGAACGAGCTTTCCGCGTCATGTCCCGGGCCATAGTCCGAAACGAGCGTATAGGCCTGCTTGACGCCGGCTTCCTCCACGGCCCACTTGCCCAGCGCATAGTTCACCTGCGGGATCGTCACCGAGGTGCGCACCATGTAGGGCGAAAGGTCGATGATGTTGGAGGTGGCGGCGTTCATCAGGACCGTGAACTTCTTCGCCTCGTTGGCGATGTCTGCCACGCCCACGGCCTCGGGCGTCAGCGCGAAGCCCGCAAGAATGTCGGCGCCGTCACGCACCACCAGTTCCTGCGCCAGGCGGCGCGCCACATCCGCGTTCGGTCCTCCCGTGTCCTTGCGGATGATCTCGATCTTCTTTCCGGCGACGGTGTCGCCGTGCTTCTCCATGTAGAGCTTGACGCCGGCATCAAGCTGGTTCGCGGCATCGGCGAACGGTCCGGAATACGGCAGTATCAGACCGATCTTGACCGTGTCCTCCGCATTGGCGTCAACGATGAGCGCTGCACTGAGGCTCAGCGCAACAACTGCTGCAAGTCTCAAAGCCATGCTGTCCTCCCATTCATTGGACAAAGGCGGCCGCCTTTCCCAACTTTTCAATATGTATACATAGCTGAAGGCCTTAGCCAAGAGCCTCCGTGACGTTTCTCACCCCGCCCTTGACGGCGACAGGTTCCGCCTGCCATGCCGCCCCGAAGCTCTCCGCCTGTTCTGCCGCCAGCAGACCCAGTTGATTCCCGAAGGCTGCGCCTTGACCGCCCCCCACGTTATGGTTGTATACATCCTTAACACGAAAATCGTCGCGTTGACCTCCCGCTCCCGCCTGGCGCAACGCAAGCCCCCGCAAGGTTCCGCATGCTGGATTTGCTTTCCCTCGTGATGCCGCTTTATCTGCTGATCCTCACGGGTTTCTCGATGGTGCGTCTGCGCCTGCTGCCCGACGGCTCCATCCCGGCGATCGGCGCCCTGGTAATGAATATTGCGCTGCCGGCCCTGATCATCAACACCCTGGTGGGCCAGAACCTGCGCGAGGCGTTCAGCCTCAACTATCTGCTTGCCTACATGCTTGGCGCGACCGCCACCGTACTGCTGGTCTTCACGCTTTTTCTGACAATTCTGCGCCGGCGCTGGACCGTCGCCTTCATGGCAGGCTTCTGCAGCGCCATGGCGAACTCGGGCTTCGTGGGGCTGCCCTTGGTCACCCTCGTGCTCGGGGCGTCGGGCCTGCGCGCTGTTCCTATGACCTTCCTGGTTGAAAACGTGGTTTTGATCCCAACCGCCCTCGCGCTCACCGAGATCACCGACGGTTCACAGAGTTCCGCGCGCCAAGTCCTGATGAAGATGGTGAAGCGGCTTGCCAGCTCCCCGATCCTGCTGGCCATCGGGGCAGGCTCCGCCCTGTCGGCCCTGGACGTGCACCTGCCTGCCCCTGTCGGTAAGACCATTGCCCTGCTCGCCTCCGCGGCGGTCCCCTGCGCCCTCATCATCATCGGCGCCATGCTGGCAAACACCCGACCCACTGCCGCCGGCATGGACGCGATCTGGATCACCATCGGCAAGCTGGCGCTCCATCCCCTCGCCACGTTCCTGGCCTTCCTGGTCATCGGCAACGTTCCCACGGACATGCGCGACGCCGGCATCATCCTCGCCTCTGCGCCGATGGCCACCATCGTGCCGCTCATCGGCGCCCGCTTCGGGCTCGAGGGCCTGACCGCGACCGCCTTGCTGACGGCTACCGTCGCGAGCTTCGTCACGATCACCATAGTGCTCTCGCTTCTGGCGCATGCGTAAGAGCGCGCGGATCCGCCATCGCGCAGGAACGTGCCGACCGCCCACCACTACCGCCTGAGGCCCGAAATGCGGCACCCGCGCAGCCGCCATGGCATTGAGCCGGGGATTTTGTTTATCCTAAAATTTGTCGTCGTGCATACAAATATTTATTAATCAAATCGCCCCCCCCTAAACTTTCCGAATACAAATACTTTCAAGGATATACTGGCATTATCATTATCATTATCATTATAAACCTGTTTGCAGTAAATTTTCGGGCTCTGCTTGCAATATTCCTATTGCAAAGCCCGCGATGTTTATGCTAAACAGAAAACAAGAATGGTTCGCAAGAACTGTGTAGAGGACATTCCCCGTTAGTGTGGCCCAAGGCCACCCAGGAACGCCGGTCCTCCCGCCCCCCGGACCGGCTACCCCAAGGCTTGCCACGTCAAAGTGGCAAGCCTTGGGGCTCCCTCCCATACCGGTACCGGTTCGTCTCAAGTTCCAGAGTGTGGTGAGCAGTTCCAGCGTGAGCGTAGCAACATCGTCTGTCGTCCACGGAGACAGAGCATGCCGGCACGCCCGCTTATCGACAAGGCGCTGATCCTGCGACTGCTTGATGAACTTGCCGAATACGGCCTTTCGGAAGAAGAGGTTGACCGCACGCTTGTCCGGGACGGGCCGGTCGATCTGGACCTCCTGGCGGAATGCAAGCGGGAACACCCCTATTTCAATCCGAATTTGCGCAAGGTTCGTCTTCAACCGTTGCGCTCACCTCGTTTCCGGTGCCGCCGGCAGGGCGGCTCGAGATTTCCCTGACGAAGAAGTTGCCCCGAGCGCCGCAGGCCGGCAGACACTGGCTGCCCCCTCGTGGCAAGCGACCCGCAACATCGATCCGGCTGTACAGGATCCGGCCCCGCACCTTTACGGGAAACCAGGCGAATCACTCTGTCGAAGCCCCCTTCTCTTGAAGCCACCGGAGATTTGTGAAGCCCTGTATTGATCCAGGAACGGCCCCCGGCCATCATTCGGAAGGATATGGGTCCGAGCTGGCGCTGGACGGTGCGAACAGGCTTTCAAAACATCTCCGCCGCACTTGTCGCGACATCCCGACCGGGACACCGTCCGCGGCAAACCTCGCCGATCGCATTTATGCCACCGGCCGCGCCGGCCGCTTTCCAGCGAGCCGAGCGGTATCGGGTGCATGCGGCAAGCAAGAACGGTCACATGGCCGATTCGCGACTTGCAGGGCGTGAGAACTTCTGCACCGACCGGGCGACTTCATGGGCGAGCTCGGCCGAAACCTGGGCGCTTGAGATGTCGCCGGCCTCTCGGATGGTCGATGTGGACAAATAGCTTTCGTTGGTCCTTCCGTCCAGCAGATGCCAGAAGACCTGCCACTGCCCGCCCTCCTGACGGACTGCCGACAGCAGTTGGTAGACTCCGGCAGCTTTGTCGAACCGCTCATCCACCTTGGTCAACACGTCCCTGAGCTGCTCGTCAGGTTTGACGCCGACGATCCTGAAGCCCTCCACGCCGCTCATGGCCTCCCAGAGCGACTGCGTGAAAAGCCGCGCAAAATTCTCCGACTCCTCACCCGCGGACGAATAGGCCTGGACCTGCGCCACCACGATGACAGGTTCGCTGCGCTGGTTGGAGGTCTCGAACGAGCCCATGAAATAGGCCGCACCAAGGAAGGCTCCAGCCAACGCGAGTGTCACGCTGACCGTGCCGCTTTGCAGACTAGGGCGCCGTTCCAGCAGAATGTCCCTGAGCCTCGAGACCGCCCGTTCCGGCAGGGTTTCCTGCCGGACAAAAACGGGCACATAAGTGCCCAGTGGCAGCACGATGCGATACGGATCCCGTTTGCCCGGACCGGCATAATAGTCTTCGAGCGAGCGGCGCAAATGCCCGGCCGCAATCCGCACGATCGGATCGACGGACGCATCGAACGATGCATCCCTTCCGAAGACGTCGACCGCCACGGTAAACGCCTTGATGCGGCTTGCGCGGCCGGCAACCGTCTCCTCGACCACGAACTTCAGAAACTGCTTGTTGCGTTCGGAGGCCCGGAAATGCTTGCTCGAAAGGATTCGGTCCAGCGCGTCGAGACGGTGGTCGTCCCGCGATTGCTTGCCGGGCAGATCCGCATGCTCATCATCTGAAAACCCGTTGCCACCATCTGCTCTGTTCGAATTATTTTGGTTCATGAGCCGCGCTATCTTTGTCTGTTCTTCAAAGCGATCAAATATCTCTCTGAAATCCAACAAGATGACTTGAAAACGCATTCGCGACGCACATCTGCGATGCCCGCAGAACGGAACCGGATCGGATCGCGGAATCGGAATGCCCGGGCCGGTTGACTAATCCCCAACCCGGATGAACAGAAGCCAGCACACAACCGCTGCACGATGGAAATGACACGGAACCAGGCGCCTTGAGGAACCTGCCTTGGGCGAGGTTCGCAACCCGGAGCGGAAAAACATATTGGCTAAGATGTACCCAGGCTCGCCTTATGAGCAAATAAAGCAGAACTGACACCCGCAGGGCTTCCCCCGGTCCGGGCGGCCGCCAGAACGCCGGGAACGTCCGCAGCATTTCCGACGGGTCAAATGCTTTCCCACAGCCCGGGTTCAGGGAAAGTGGGGCCAGTTTCCGTGCGGAACAGCGAAACAAATGCCGGAGCGTTTCACGGTTTCCGCGAAAACCGGAATGGCACCTAGTAATCTTCCATGCCGAAATACTTTGACTTGAGTTCATCCACCTGGTCGGCGTCGATCGCGGCAAGGATGGCGAGAGTGAGCGGCCGCGTCAGCGGGCTGCCCAAAGGCAGGGCGAAGCCGTACTTCTGCCGCTCGAACAGGCGACCGACGATTTCCAGCGGCTGATCGCTGTGCGTATGCTGGTAATATTCCAGCACCGGCGCATCGTCGATGATCGCGGCCACTTCGCCCTCCAGCAGGGCGGCGACGGCCTCGTCCAGGTGGCCGAAGCCACGCACGCGCAAGCCGACGCTCCTGGCATACTCCTCCTGTGCGCTGCCTGACATGACAGCAACCAGCTGGTTGTTCAGGTCGTCGAGGCCCGTGATCTGGTTGGTCAGCGACAGCGTGGTCATGACGCTGGTCACGGTCGAGGTCACGTAAGCCACCACGGCGACGCCGAAGGCGAGCCACAGCCCCTGCCAGATCCGCCCGACCCAGCCGAACAGGTTCTTGCGTGTTGTTGGCTTGCTTGAAGTCGCCACCAGCATCACCGTGTAGAAGCTTTCGGCAAACCCGTCGCGCCACCGTCTCGGAAAGTTCGGATCGAAGCGCCGGTCGAAGATGGTGAGCAGGACCGTCGCCGCCAGGATGACGCCCACGATCCACGCATAGGCCTTGAGATACCCGGCATTGTGCAGCCCCTCGAGCAGATTGCCGAAGCTGCTCTGATTGGAGGCGATCATGATACGGTTGCCGCTGTCGAACCAGGGCTGCGTGAAGTCGACGATATGCGCGCGCTGCTCCGTGATGGTGAGGTTGGCAACCGCCACGTCGACGCGGTTGGATGCCGTGGCCTCCAGCAGCTCCCGGACGCTCCCGTACTCCTCGAAGCGGTAGGTATAGCCCAGGGCGAACGCCAGGCCCCGCCACAGGTCGATCGCCATGCCGGTGTAGCTGCCGTCCTTCTTCTTCTCCACGAAGGGCTCGTTGATGTAGAGGCCGACCACCAGCTCCCTGCCCACGTCTGCCTGTGCAGAGGTTGCCTGCCCGTTCTGCGTCGGGGTTGGCGTCGCCTGAGCGCTCTCCTGGGCGGATGGGGCCTGCCGGTCCGCCGCTGTCTCCTGGGCAAGCGTCGCAACCGGGGCAGCCAATATCATCACCGCCGCTAGAGCCGCGGACCCTGGATGGCACCTGGTGAAACGAAAGAGCGTTGCGAATGCAGCAATCAGAACCGGAAAGAAACGGCTCGTCACCTCTCTCCCCCCTGATCTGTGATGCCGTCGAACCGTGAAGGATGTCTGGCGGTCAGAACGGGCCGCGCACCTCCCGCCACCGTACAATCACGCCTGCCTGAGGGGCACGCCGCTCCGCTGCTATTCATGACGCCTCGCTGATAACAATTATACGCGAATACCGCCATAACCCGCTGCTTGGCAATGGATTCCTTAATCCGGGTGCTAGAACATATCAAAGATGCTTCCGCGCACTACACCGTCATCGCACGCGCCATCTCATAGTGCGTTTCTGGCCGTCGCGCCAAAACATCTGCTTGATCACATGGTATAATGTGGGACTTGGCGGCAATCGATCGCCAATTCTCATAATATTAATAGCGCATCGCTGCGCCGAGGGGGAAACCGGGCTTGCATCCGGTCTCTGAACCGCGCCGGGTTTGCCGGAGGCTGATTTGGTTTAGTTACGCGGCCATGGCTTCAGTTTCCAGAGCCGCGTAGAAGTTTGCCTCGGCTTCGGCGGGCGGGA
>NZ_BAABGS010000057.1:0-16900 GCF_039541695.1 Chelativorans composti
CTTCGTGATCGCCGCCGTCAGCGACGTCTTGCCGTGGTCAACGTGACCAATCGTGCCAATGTTCACATGCGGCTTCGTGCGCTCAAATTTACCTTTGGCCATGTGAATTCTCCGTTACCTTTTGCCCTGACGAGCAATCACGCGAATTTCTTCTGGATTTCCTGAGCCACCGCATTCGGCACTGGCTCATAGTGATCGAACTGCATCGTGTACTGTGCGCGGCCCTGCGACATCGAGCGCAGGTTGTCCACGTACTTGAACATGTTCGCCAGCGGCACCATGGCGGTCACGACAACCGCATTACCACGGCTTTCCTGACCCTGGATCTGACCACGGCGGGAGTTCAGGTCGCCGATGACGCTACCGACATACTCTTCCGGCGTCACGACCTCGACCTTCATGATCGGCTCGAGCAGCTGGGCACCGGCCTTCTGCGCACCCTCGCGGAACGCGGCGCGGGCCGCGATTTCGAAGGCGAGAACCGACGAGTCGACGTCGTGGTAGGCACCATCGAGCAGCGTCGCCTTGACGCCCATCATCGGGAAGCCCGCGAGCGGACCGGAAGACAGCACGCTCTCGATACCCTTCTGAACGCCCGGGATGTATTCCTTCGGAACGGCACCGCCGACGACCTTGCTCTCGAACACGAAATCTTCGCCGTCCGGGTTCGGCTCGAACAGGATCTTGACGCGAGCGAACTGGCCCGAACCGCCGGTCTGCTTCTTGTGGGTGTAGTCCACCTCGGCCTGACGGGTGATCGTCTCGCGGTAAGCCACCTGCGGAGCACCGACATTGGCCTCGACCTTGAACTCGCGGCGCATACGGTCGACGATGATGTCGAGGTGCAGCTCGCCCATGCCGGCGATGATCGTCTGGCCGGTCTCCTCGTCGGTCTTGACGCGGAAGGACGGATCCTCCGCCGCAAGGCGGTTGAGGGCCAGAGCCATCTTCTCCTGGTCGCCCTTGGTCTTCGGCTCGATGGCGATCTGGATCACCGGTTCCGGGAACTCCATGCGCTCGAGGATGACCGGGTGCAGCGGATCGCAGAGCGTGTCACCGGTGGTCGTCTCCTTGAGGCCGACCAGAGCGACGATGTCGCCGGCGAATGCCTCTTCGATGTCCTCGCGGTGGTTGGCGTGCATCTGCAGCATGCGGCCGATGCGCTCGCGCTTGCCCTTCACGGTGTTCTCGAGCGACATGCCCTTGGTAACCTTGCCCGAGTAGATGCGGCAGAAGGTCAGCGAACCGACGAACGGGTCGTTCATGATCTTGAACGCCAGCATGGAGAGCGGCTCGTCGTCGGAGGACTTGCGGCTGATCTCCTGCTCGGTCTTCGGGTCGATGCCACGGATGGCCGGAATGTCGTTCGGAGCCGGCAGGTAGTCGACGACGGCGTCGAGCAGCGGCTGAACGCCCTTGTTCTTGAACGCGGTGCCGCACAGGACCGGGTGGAACTTCACCTCGATCGTGCCCTTGCGGATCAGCGCGCGCAGCTCGTCATTGGACGGAATCTCGCCCTCGAGATAGCGCTCCATGGCGGCCTCGTCGATCTCGACGACGGTCTCGATGAGCTTCTCGCGGTACTCCTCGGCCTTGTCCTTGAGGTCGGCCGGGATCTCGACGACGTCCCACTGGGCGCCCAGCGTCTCGTCACGCCAGATGAGCGCCTTCATCTCGATGAGGTCAACGACGCCCACGAAATCGCTCTCAGCGCCGATCGGCAGCTGGACCGGAAGCGGCACCGCGCCAAGACGGGACTTGATCATCTCCAGGCAGCGGTAGAAGTCCGCGCCGATCTTGTCCATCTTGTTGCAGAACACCAGACGCGGAACGTTGTACTTCTCGGCCTGGCGCCAGACGGTCTCGGTCTGGGGTTCGACGCCCGCGTTGGAGTCAAGCAGCGTGACCGCACCGTCGAGAACGCGCAGCGAGCGCTCCACCTCGATGGTGAAGTCCACGTGTCCCGGCGTGTCGATGATGTTGAAGCAGCGAACCTTGCCGTCGCGACCCTTCCAGAAGGTCGTCGTAGCAGCAGACGTGATCGTGATCCCGCGCTCCTGCTCCTGCTCCATCCAGTCCATGGTCGAGGCACCGTCGTGCGTCTCGCCCATCTTGTGGTTCTTGCCGGTGTAATAAAGGATACGCTCGGTCGTCGTCGTCTTGCCGGCATCGATGTGTGCCATGATGCCGAAGTTACGATAATCTTCGAGCTTATATTCGCGGGCCATCGTAGTTACCTCTAATTCGGTCTCGCGTTACCAGCGGTAATGCGAGAATGCGCGGTTAGCGTCAGCCATGCGATGCGTGTCTTCACGCTTTTTCACGGCAGTTCCGCGATTGTTGGACGCGTCAAGCAGCTCACCGGAAAGGCGCTCGACCATGGTCTGCTCGTTGCGACCACGGGCAGCAGCGATCAGCCAGCGAATTGCCAGGGCCTGACGGCGCTCCGGACGGACGTCGACCGGAACCTGGTAGGTCGCACCACCGACACGACGCGAACGCACTTCGAGATGCGGAGAAACGTTCTCCAGCGCCTGATGGAACACCACCAGCGGGTCCTGCTTCGTCTTCTCCTGCAGCCGCTCCAGAGCGCCATAGACAATGCGCTCAGCAACGGACTTCTTGCCATCGAGCATGACGGCGTTCATGAACTTGCTAACGACAAGATCGCCGTACTTGGGATCCGGATTGATCTCGCGCTTTTCTGCACGGTGACGTCTGGACATCTTTCTTGTCTCTCACCTTCAAGGCCCGGCGCAAACACCCAAGCCGAAAAACCTTACTTCGGACGCTTCGCGCCGTACTTGGAGCGACGCTGCTTGCGGCTCTTCACACCCTGGGTATCCAGCACGCCACGGATGATGTGGTAACGAACACCCGGAAGGTCCTTCACGCGACCACCGCGGATCATGACCACGGAGTGCTCCTGGAGATTGTGACCTTCGCCAGGAATGTAGCCGATGACCTCGAAACCGTTCGCAAGCCGAATCTTGGCCACCTTACGCATAGCGGAGTTCGGCTTCTTGGGCGCCGTCGTGTAAACACGCGTGCACACTCCCCGCTTCTGCGGATTTCCCTGCATCGCAGGAACTTTGTTGCGCTTGACCGGCGCTTGGCGCGGCTTGCGGATCAGCTGACTAATGGTCGGCATCAAACCTTCCCTTGTTCAAATCTCGCATCTAGAGCGAAGAGCCGTTTTGTTTCGCGATGAAGCCTTCCTGAACGCAAATTCGGGCATCAAACCGCCTTGCCTGCGGTCCGGCCCGATCACATCGCAGAGGAAGCGCGTTGGCGCTTCGTGCTCCGGAAGTCTGTCGCTCGTTAAAACGAACCCTGTTTGAGGCTCCAGTCTTCAGAACGTGTCGTTCCGAAAAGAAGCACCTCACATGTGGCTCAGACAGCGGGCGTAATACGCATATCCAGCGAGTCCGTCAAGCCCGCATATCCGAGAATCTTGAAAATCTGCCGCTTTGCGGCCTTCCGGCCGGCGGAAACATTGCAGCCGGTGAAACATGGGCTCTCCGGAAAGAATTTCCAGCGCCGGGTCTGTTCTTTCGCACCGGAAAATGTAACTAAAGCGTAAAGGAACTGAGACTGATTGGAACAACTTATGAGCAATGATGAGGAACAGCGGGTAACGATCATTACCGGCCGCGTCTGGCGCGAAGGCGACTCGACCCCGGAAATCATCCATGTCCTGCTTGTTGCGCCCGACGACGACACCGCTGTCACCATGACGCTGGAGGCGCTGGCAGAAGAAGGTTACGCGGAAGCGGAACTGGACCAGATCGGCGAACTGCAGGATGCACCCGATGAAGAGCCGCACCTCTCGGCCTGGCAGGGTGCTCTGGAAGGGGAGATCGCCATCGTCTCCTTCGGGCCGGACGAGACCTGAGGTTTCGCGACAGATCCCATGCCGATTCCCGGAAGAAGGAGAAACCTTTCCGTCCGGAATCATGAGAATATGCGAGCAAACGGTTCAGGGTGTCGCGAATCTCTGAACCTGCCCCACATCCCCTCCCCGCGCGGCTACAACGAGCGCACAGGGAAGCGTCCGGGGCAGCATTTTCCTGCCGCGCCCGATCAAACCGAGGCTACCCCGTCCTGTGAATGTGCCTCCCGTTAAGTAGTCAGGACGCCGGGGACTGAAACAGCACCGACCTTGAAAAAGGCCGCCGGCAGAACCGGCGGCCTTTTTGTTTGAGGATCTGTCGCCCTTACTCGGCTGCGGGCGGCTGCGACATGTCGGCCAGGGCACGATCCATGTCGGCGCCCGACTGCTTGCGACGCTCCTCGAGGATAAGCTCGTCGCGCTGGCGGGCGATGCGACGGATCTGGGCCATGGCGCCACCGGTACCCGCCGGAATGAGGCGGCCGACGATGACGTTCTCCTTGAGGCCCTGCAGCGTGTCGATCTTGCCGGCAACCGCAGCCTCGGTGAGCACGCGCGTCGTCTCCTGGAACGAAGCCGCGGAGATGAAGGACGGCGTCTGCAGCGAAGCCTTGGTGATGCCAAGCAGAACCGGCTGCGCTTCGGCCGGACGCTTGCCCTCGGCGACCAGGTGATCGTTGACCTCCTGGAACTCCACCTGATCCACGTGCTCACCCGGGATGTAGGTGGAGTCGCCCGAAGCGGTGATCTCGACCTTCTGCAGCATCTGGCGGACGATCACCTCGATGTGCTTGTCGTTGATCACCACACCCTGCAGCCGGTAGACCTCCTGGATCTCGTTCACCAGGTAGGAAGCCAGAGCCTCCACGCCCTTGATGGCCAGGATATCATGCGGCGCCGGGTTGCCGTCGAGGATGTAGTCACCCTTCTCGATGACGTCGCCGTCCTGCAGATGGAACGGCTTGCCCTTCGGGATCAGGTACTCGATCGGCTCAAGCGACGAGTCGTGCGGCTCGATGATCACGCGGCGCTTGTTCTTGTAGTCGCGTCCCAGACGAACCGTACCGGCGACCTCTGCGATGATCGCATGATCCTTCGGACGGCGAGCCTCGAACAGCTCGGCCACGCGCGGCAGACCACCGGTGATGTCCTTGGTCTTGGCGCTCTCCATCGGGATACGGGCAAGAACGTCACCCGGCGCAACCTTGGTGCCCGGCTCGACCGACAGAACGGTCGCGACCGACAGCAGGAAGCGGGCATCACCGCTACGCGACAGCTTGGCGATCTTGCCGTCCGGTCCGAGGACCGTGATGGCCGGGCGCAGGTCGTTGCCGCGCGGGGTCGAACGCCAGTCGACGACCTCGCGCTTGGTGATGCCCGTGGATTCGTCGGTCGTCTCCTGGACGGACACGCCTTCCACGAGATCCTCGAAAGCGACCACACCACCGACCTCTGTGAGGATCGGACGGGTGTACGGGTCCCACTCGGCGATACGCTGACCGCGCTTCACCTGGTCGCCCTCGTCCACGTACAGACGCGAACCGTAGGCCACACGGTGGGCGGCACGCTCCGCGCCGCCCTCGTCGACGATGACGACCGACATGTTGCGGCCCATGACGATGAGGTGGCCTTCGGAGTTGCGGACCACGTTGCGGTTGCGGATCTTCACCGTACCCTCGAAGGAAGCCTCGAGGAACGAGGTGTCGACCACCTGCGCCGTACCGCCCATGTGGAACGTACGCATGGTGAGCTGCGTACCCGGCTCACCGATCGACTGCGCGGCGATGACGCCGACGGCCTCGCCGATATTGACCGGCGTACCGCGGGCCAGGTCACGGCCGTAGCAGACCGTGCACACGCCGCTGCGCACTTCGCAGGTCAGCGCCGAACGGATGCGGACCGTCTGGATGTTGGCCTTCTCGATGCGCTCTACATCCTGCTCGTCGATCAGGCGGCCTGCCGGAACGATAACCTCGCCGGTGACCGGATGGACGACGTCCTCGAGCGCCGTTCGGCCAAGGACGCGCTGGCCGATTGAGGCCACGACCTGACCGGCATCCACGATCGGCTGCATGGTGAGGCCCCTGGTAGTGCCGCAGTCATAGGTGGTGACGATGCAGTCCTGCGCGACGTCGACCAGACGGCGGGTCAGGTAACCCGAGTTCGCCGTCTTCAGAGCGGTGTCGGCCAGACCCTTGCGAGCGCCGTGGGTGGAGTTGAAGTACTCCATCACGGTGAGGCCTTCCTTGAAGTTCGAGATGATCGGCGTCTCGATGATCGAACCGTCCGGACGGGCCATCAGGCCGCGCATGCCGCCCAGCTGGCGCATCTGCGCGGGCGAGCCGCGGGCGCCGGAGTGCGACATCATGTAGATGGAGTTCATCGGCTTCTGGCGTCCGGTCTCCGGATCGAACTCCACCGCCTTGATGCGCTTCATCATCTCCTCGGCGACGCGCTCGGAGCACTTCGCCCAGGCATCCACGACCTTGTTGTACTTCTCGCCCTGGGTGATCAGGCCGTCATTGTACTGCTGCTCGTATTCCTTGGTCAGAGCCTCGGTCTCGGCAACAATCTGCGCCTTGGTCTCCGGGATCACCATGTCGTCCTTGCCGAACGAAATGCCGGCGCGGCAGGCATGGGCGAAGCCGAGGGCCATGATGCGGTCACAGAAGATCACGGTCTCCTTCTGGCCGCAGTGGCGGTAGACGGTGTCGATCATCTTGGAGATGTTCTTCTTGGTCATCTCCTGATTGCAGATGTCGAACGGCACGTTCGGGTGCTTCGGCAGCAGCTCGCCGATGATCATACGGCCCGGCGTGGTCTCGTAGATCTTGGAGACCTTGTTGCTCTCCGCATCAACCGTGACATAGCGGCCCTTGATCTTGGAGTGCAGCGTGACGACCTTGTTTTCAAGTGCATGCTGCAGCTCGCCCATGTCGGCGAACACCATGCCCTGGCCCGGCTCGTTCTCCGCCATGATCGACAGGTAGTAGAGGCCGAGAACCATGTCCTGCGACGGCACGATGATCGGCGCGCCGGAGGCAGGATGCAGGATGTTGTTGGTCGACATCATCAGCACGCGCGCTTCCAGCTGCGCTTCGAGCGAAAGCGGGACGTGCACGGCCATCTGGTCGCCGTCGAAGTCGGCGTTGAACGCCGTACAGACGAGCGGATGCAGCTGGATCGCCTTGCCTTCGATCAGCACCGGCTCGAAGGCCTGGATGCCGAGGCGGTGCAGCGTCGGCGCGCGGTTGAGCAGCACCGGATGCTCGCGGATCACCTCGTCGAGGATGTCCCAGACCTCCGGACGCTCCTTCTCCACAAGCTTCTTCGCCTGCTTGACGGTCGAGGAATAACCCTTGGCGTCGAGACGGGCGTAGATGAACGGCTTGAACAGCTCCAGCGCCATCTTCTTCGGCAGGCCGCACTGGTGCAGCTTGAGTTCGGGACCGGTCACGATCACCGAACGGCCGGAGTAGTCGACGCGCTTGCCGAGCAGGTTCTGACGGAAGCGGCCCTGCTTGCCCTTGAGCATGTCCGACAGCGACTTCAGCGGACGCTTGTTGGCGCCGGTGATGACGCGGCCGCGGCGGCCGTTGTCGAACAGGGCATCAACCGCCTCCTGAAGCATGCGCTTCTCGTTGCGGATGATGATGCCCGGGGCCTTGAGCTCGATAAGGCGCTTCAGACGGTTGTTACGGTTGATCACGCGACGGTACAGATCGTTGAGATCCGAGGTCGCGAAGCGGCCGCCATCCAGCGGAACCAGCGGACGCAGGTCTGGCGGGATCACCGGAATGACCGTCATGATCATCCACTCTGGACGGTTGCCGGAGTCGATGAAGTTCTCGACCACCTTCAGTCGCTTCAGCAGCTTCTTCTGCTTGAGGTCAGAGGTCGTGCTGGCGAGCTCCGAACGGAGGTCGGCAGCGGTCTTCTCGAGGTCCAGCGTGGCCAGCAGATGACGGATGGCTTCCGCGCCGATCATGGCGGTGAAGGAATCCTCGCCATATTCGTCGACGGCCATCATGTACTCCTCTTCGGAGAGGAGCTGATGCTGCTTGAGTGGCGTGAGGCCCGGCTCGGTCACGATGTAGTTCTCGAAGTACAGGACGCGCTCGATGTCCTTGAGGGTCATGTCGAGCAGCGTGCCGATGCGCGACGGCAGCGACTTCAGGAACCAGATGTGGGCAACCGGGGCGGCGAGCTCGATGTGGCCCATGCGCTCGCGGCGCACGCGCGACAGCGTCACCTCGACGCCGCACTTCTCGCAGATGACGCCCTTGTACTTCATGCGCTTGTACTTGCCGCACAAGCACTCGTAATCCTTGATCGGACCAAAGATACGCGCGCAGAACAGACCGTCACGCTCCGGCTTGAACGTGCGGTAGTTGATCGTCTCCGGCTTTTTGATCTCGCCGTAGGACCAGGACAGGATCTTCTCCGGGCTCGCGATCGAGATCCGGATGGAATCAAACGTCTGGGCCGGCGCCTGAGGGTTGAACAGGTTCATGACCTCTTGGTTCATGCCGATCTCCTTTGCGGGACATCAGAAGTCCCAGAAAACTCTTGCGGTCGTGGCAGGCGGGGCGGACCGCTTCCGCCTCCCCTGCCCTGGCGCGCCGCAGAAGCGTTGCGGCGCGCGCGGAATCGCGGTTACTCGGCGGCCTCAGGAAGCTGAGCCGGCGGCGGATCCAGCCTCGAGTTCTGCAGTTCGACGTTGAGGCCGAGCGAACGCATTTCCTTGACGAGCACGTTGAAGCTCTCCGGAATACCCGCCTCGAACGTGTCGTCGCCGCGCACGATGGCCTCGTAGACCTTGGTTCGGCCGGCCACGTCGTCCGACTTCACCGTCAGCATCTCCTGCAGCGTGTAGGCGGCGCCGTAAGCCTCGAGCGCCCATACCTCCATTTCACCGAAGCGCTGACCGCCGAACTGCGCCTTACCGCCGAGCGGCTGCTGGGTGACCAGCGAGTACGGGCCGATCGAACGGGCATGGATCTTGTCGTCGACAAGGTGGTGCAGCTTCAGCATGTAGATGTAGCCGACGGTAACCTTGCGGTCGAACGGCTCACCCGTGCGGCCGTCGTACAGCGTGACCTGACCGCTCTTGTCGAGACCGGCCTCCTCGAGCATCGCGTTGATGTCGGCTTCCGTCGCGCCGTCGAAGACGGGGGTCGCGATGGAGACGCCATTGCGCATCTGCTCTGCGAGACGGACGATGCTGTCGTCGTCGTAGCTGCGAACCGGCTCGTTGCGGTCGTTATCCGGAATGATCCGGCAGATCTTCTCGCGCAGCGGCTGGATGTCGCCCGTCTGCTTGTACGCGTCGAGCAGCTCGCCGATCTGCTTGCCGAGGCCGGCGCAGGCCCAGCCAAGGTGCGTCTCGAGAATCTGACCAACGTTCATGCGGCTCGGCACGCCCAGCGGGTTCAGCACGATGTCGACCGGGGTGCCGTCCTCGAGGAACGGCATGTCCTCGATCGGAACGATCCTGGACACCACACCCTTGTTGCCGTGACGGCCGGCCATCTTGTCACCCGGCTGCATCTTGCGCTTTACGGCGACGAAGACCTTGACCATCTTCATCACGCCCGGAAGCAGCTCGTCGCCGCGCTGAACCTTCTCGACCTTGTCCATGAAGCGCTGTTCGAGCGCCTTCTTGGAGCTGTCGTACTGGTTGCGCAGGGCCTCCAGCTCGCTCTGAAGCTTCTCGTCCTCAACAGCGAACTGCCACCACTGCGAACGCGGGTACTCGCCCAGAAGTTCCGGCGTGATCGGCGTACCCTTCTTGTAGCCCTTGGGACCGGCAATGCACTCCTTGCCGACAAGCATGTCCTGCAGGCGCGCATAGACGTTACGGTCGAGGATAGACTGCTCGTCGTCGCGGTCCTTGGCCAGGCGCTCGATCTCCTCGCGCTCGATGGCCATCGCGCGCTCGTCCTTCTCCACGCCGTGGCGGTTGAAGACACGCACTTCAACGACCGTGCCGTAGGTTCCGGGCGGCATGCGCATGGACGTGTCACGCACGTCGGACGCCTTCTCGCCGAAGATGGCGCGCAGCAGCTTCTCCTCCGGCGTCATCGGGCTCTCGCCCTTCGGCGTGATCTTGCCGACCAGGATGTCGCCCGGTCCGACCTCGGCACCGATGTAGACAATGCCGGCCTCGTCGAGGTTCCGCAGCGCCTCTTCCGAGACGTTCGGAATGTCGCGCGTGATTTCCTCCGGTCCAAGCTTGGTATCGCGCGCCATGACCTCGAACTCCTCGATGTGGATCGAGGTAAAGACGTCAT
This sequence comes from Chelativorans composti, assembly GCF_039541695.1. Classification (NCBI taxonomy): domain Bacteria; kingdom Pseudomonadati; phylum Pseudomonadota; class Alphaproteobacteria; order Hyphomicrobiales; family Phyllobacteriaceae; genus Chelativorans; species Chelativorans composti. The sequence continues at coordinate 10,186 of NZ_BAABGS010000057.1, forward strand.
CGCTCACGATGCGCTCGGACAGCAGAATGGAGTCCTCGTAGTTGTAGCCGTTCCACGGCATGAACGCGACGAGCACGTTCCGGCCGAGTGCCAGATCGCCCAGATCGGTCGACGGGCCGTCGGCGATGATGTCGCCCTTCTGGATGCGGTCGCCCACCTTCACCAGCGGACGCTGGTTGATGCAGGTGTTCTGGTTCGAGCGCTGGAACTTCTGCAGGCGGTAGATGTCCACGCCCGACTCGGAGGCGTCCACGTCCTCGGTCGCACGGATAACGATACGGGTCGCATCCACCTGGTCGACGATGCCGGTGCGGCGTGCGGCAATCGCCGCCCCGGAGTCGCGGGCCACGATCGGCTCCATGCCGGTGCCGACGAACGGAGCCTCGGCGCGCACCAGCGGCACGGCCTGACGCTGCATGTTCGAGCCCATGAGAGCGCGGTTGGCGTCGTCGTTTTCCAGGAACGGGATGAGCGCCGCGGCGACCGAAACGAGCTGCTTCGGCGACACGTCCATCAGGTCCACGTTCTCGCGCGGCGTCATCATCACTTCGCCGGCGTGGCGGCAGACCACGAACTCGTCCTTGAAGGTGCCGTCCTCGTTGAGCGCGGCGTTGGCCTGGGCAACGTAGTGCTTGGCCTCCTCCATCGCCGACAGGTAGACGACCTCGTCGGTCACCTTGCCGTCAACGATCTTGCGGTACGGCGTCTCGATGAAGCCGTACTTGTTGACGCGCGCGAACGTGGCCAGCGAGTTGATGAGACCGATGTTCGGACCTTCCGGCGTCTCGATCGGGCAGATGCGGCCGTAGTGCGTCGGATGCACGTCGCGCACCTCGAAGCCTGCGCGCTCGCGGGTCAGACCACCCGGTCCAAGGGCCGACAGACGGCGCTTGTGGGTAACCTCCGACAGCGGGTTCGTCTGGTCCATGAACTGCGACAGCTGCGAGGACCCGAAGAACTCGCGGACGGCAGCGGCAGCCGGCTTCGCGTTGATCAGGTCCTGTGGCATCACGGTGTCGATGTCGACCGACGACATGCGCTCCTTGATGGCGCGCTCCATGCGCAGGAGGCCCAGGCGGTACTGGTTCTCCATGAGCTCGCCGACCGAGCGGACGCGGCGGTTGCCCAGGTTGTCGATGTCGTCGATCTCGCCCTTGCCGTCACGCAGGTCGACCAGCGTCTTGACGACCGCGATGATGTCCTCCTTGCGCAGGACGCGGACGGTGTCCGGGCAGTCCAGCTCGAGGCGCATGTTCATCTTCACGCGGCCGACGGCCGAAAGGTCATAGCGCTCCGGATCGAAGAACAGCGAATGGAACATCGCCTCCGCCGTCTCGAGCGTGGGCGGCTCGCCCGGGCGCATGACGCGGTAGATGTCGAACAGGGCATCCTGGCGCGTCTCGTTCTTGTCGGCGACCAGGGTGTTACGGATGTAGGCGCCGACGTTGACGTGGTCGATGTCGAGGAAGTTGACCTCGTCGACGCCCGTGTCGAGCAGCACCTTCAGGGTCTTCTCGTCGATCTCGTCGCCAGCCTCAAGGTAGATCTCGCCGGTCTCATAGTTGACGACATCCTCGGCGAGATACAGGCCGAGCAAATCTTCCTCCGTGGCGCGGATCGCCTTGAGGCCCTTCTCGGCGAGCTGGCGGGCCTGGCGGGCGGTCAGCTTCTTGCCGGCTTCGATCACCACCTCGCCGGTATCGGCGTCGATGATGTCGTTGACGGCCTTCATGCCGCGGAAGCGCTCGGCCGAATACGGCACGCGCCAGCTGTCGCCGTCACGGACGTATGTCAGCTTGTTGTAGAAGGTCGACAGGATTTCCTCACTGTCCATGCCAAGGGCCATGAGCAGCGTGGTGACCGGAAGCTTGCGGCGCCGGTCGATGCGCGCGTAGATGATGTCCTTTGCGTCGAACTCGATGTCGAGCCACGAACCGCGGTAGGGAATGACGCGCGAGGCGAACAGCAGCTTGCCCGACGAGTGGGACTTGCCCTTGTCGTGGTCGAAGAACACGCCCGGCGAGCGGTGCATCTGCGAAACGATGACGCGCTCGGTGCCGTTGATGATGAAGGTGCCGTTGTCCGTCATGAGCGGCATGTCGCCCATGTAGACGTCCTGCTCCTTGATGTCGCGGATCGACTTGGCGCCGGTGTCCTCATCCACGTCGAACACGATCAGACGCAGCGCCACCTTGAGCGGCGCCGAATAGGTCAGGTCGCGCTGACGGCATTCATCCACGTCGAACTTCGGCTTCTCGAACTCGTACTTGACGAACTCGAGCATGGCCGTGCCGGCGAAGTCCTGAATCGGGAAGACCGACTTGAAGACAGCCTGCAGTCCCTCGTCCGGGCGCCCGCCCTCGGGCTCCTCGACCATAAGGAACTGATCATAGGATGCTTTCTGAACCTCGATGAGGTTCGGCATCTCCGCAACTTCCGGAATGCTTCCGAAAAACTTGCGTACGCGCCTGCGACCGTTGAATGTATGGGTCTGGGCCATCGTCGCTCCTTGCCTGCCGCTTACCTGCCAAATGGGCCGTTTTCAGGACGGCCATTCCAAACGAGTACAGAACCCGTTTCCTAAAGGCCCCTCGGGGCACTCAGGAAAGGGGTTCGCAATCTGTCCGCACCGCGGAGGTCCGCAGGTCAAACGACCTGCGGACCAGCCGGTATTACTTGAGCTCGACCTTGGCGCCAGCGCCTTCCAGCTGAGCCTTGATCTTCTCGGCCTCGTCCTTGGCCACGCCTTCCTTGACCGGCTTCGGAGCGCCCTCGACGAGGTCCTTGGCCTCCTTGAGGCCCAGGCCGGTGATCGCGCGGACTTCCTTGATCACGTTGATCTTGTTCGCACCGGCGTCAGCCAGGATGACGTCGAACTCGGTCTTCTCCTCAGCGGCCGGAGCAGCACCGCCAGCGGCGCCAGCAACAGCAGCGACGGCGACCGGAGCAGCGGCAGACACGCCCCACTTCTCTTCGAGCATCTTGGAGAGCTCGGCAGCCTCAAGAACGGTCAGAGCCGACAGTTCCTCAACGATCTTAGCAAGATCAGCCATTTTCTATTTCCTTTGAAAGTTCAAACACATGTTTTCAGTGAAGAAGAACGGTCTTATGCCGCTTCGTCCTTCCGGGCGTAGGCGCCAAACACGCGGGCGAGCTGACCCGCCGGTGCGTTGACGACCTGAGCGATCCGGGTTGCCGGCGTCTGGATCATGCCGACCAGCTTTGCCCTGAGCTCGTCCAGCGAAGGCAGCGAGGCAAGAGCCTTGACACCTTCGGCGTCGAGCACGGTCGATCCCATGGCGCCGCCAAGAATGACCAGCTTGTCGTTGGCCTTGGCGAACTCCTTGGCGACCTTCGGAGCTGCAACCGGATCGTCCGCGTAGGCAATCAGAGTCTGCCCCTGGAAGAGGGACTGGATGCCTTCGGACTTCGTACCCTGAAGGGCAATCTTGGCGAGACGGTTCTTCGCGACCTTGACGGTTCCCCCAACCGCACGCATACGGGACCGAAGTTCCGTCATCTGCGCCACGGTCAGGCCGGAGTAGTGCGCCACGACCACTGAACCGGTGGATTCAAACACCTTGTTCAGCTCGGCGACGAACTCGCGTTTTTCCGCTCTGTCCATGCCTTTCTCCAGTAGACGGTTCCCTTTACGGAAAACCGCCGGGTTGCCTTTTGTCGTCGGGTTCTCGGATGATCGCCCGAACGACGCTCGAGGATCCTGTCCCCTTCCGTCAGCCGGCGTGCCGGCCACAAAAGGCTAACATGGTTCGAACCTTCCACTCTGCGGGCGCATTGCCCGTTACATGTCCGGTCTCACCCGTCTCATGCAGGTTCAGCAACTGAATTAAGGCGAACCACCTGCAATCTCGGACAGGATTTGCGGAGGTTTCCCTCCGCGTCCGGGGCGTTGCCGCCCCGAATGGGAGCCGGGGAACGAGCCCCGGCAAACCTTGCTATTACGCGTTCAGCGCGCTGAGGTCGATCTTCAGACCCGGGCCCATCGTCGACGAAATCGCAACACGCTTCAGGTAGTTACCCTTGGCGCCCGACGGCTTGGCCTTGATCACGGCGTCCGCGAACGCGCGGATGTTCTCGGCAATGGCCTCCTCGCTGAAGGAGAGCTTGCCGACGCCACCGTGCACGATACCGGCCTTCTCGACGCGGAACTCGACGGCGCCGCCCTTGGAGGCCTTTACCGCAGCGGCGATGTCGGTCGTCACAGTGCCGACCTTCGGGTTCGGCATCAGGCCGCGCGGGCCCAGCACCTTGCCGAGACGGCCGACCAGCGGCATCAGGTCCGGCGTGGCGATGCAGCGGTCGAAGTTGATCTCACCCTTCTGGATGGTCTCGACCAGGTCCTCGGCGCCAACGATGTCGGCACCAGCGGCCTTGGCCTCCTCGGCCTTGTCGCCCTTGGCGAACACGGCCACGCGAACCTCGCGGCCCGTACCGTGCGGGAGATTCACGACACCGCGGACCATCTGGTCGGCGTGACGCGGATCAACGTTCAGGTTCATCGCGACCTCCACGGTCTCGTCGAACTTGACCGCGGACTTCTCCTTCAGGATCTTGATGGCTTCCTCGATGGTGTAGAAGCGGCTCGCGTCGATACCATCGCGAACCTTGGCCATGCGCTTGGAAATCTTCTTCGCCATGATCTCTTACTCCACAACCTCGAGACCCATCGAACGGGCCGAACCTTCGATCATGCGCATGGCGGCCTCGATGTCAGCAGCGTTCAGATCCTTCATCTTCGCTTCGGCGATCTCACGGACCTGAGCCTTCGTCACCTTGCCAGCGATGGACTTGCCGGGCGTGGAGCCACCCGACTTCAGGCCGGCTGCCTTCTTCAGGAAGTAGGTCACCGGCGGCGTCTTCATGACGAAGGTGAAGGACTTGTCCTGGTAGTAGGTGATGACCACCGGAACCGGGGCACCCTTCTCCATGTCCTGCGTCTGCGCGTTAAACGCCTTGCAGAACTCCATGATGTTGATGCCGCGCTGACCAAGCGCAGGACCAATGGGGGGCGACGGCGTAGCCGAACCCGCCGGGACCTGGAGCTTGAGCTGGCCTGCAACTTTCTTAGCCATTTCTCATCTGCCTGTCTCTGTGCCGGCCATGCGGCCGGCGATTGCAGTTTGGTGGTACGGAGACTGTGCCACTGGCTAAGCGACGCGCCCCTTCCACCGCGAATGTTCCGCCGGAAGCGGAACGCGGATCAGATCTTTTCGACCTGACCGAACTCTAGATCGACCGGAACGGCACGTCCGAAGATGGATACCTCCACCTTCAGGCGGGAGCGCTCTTCATCGACTTCCTGGACATAGCCGTTGAACGAAGCGAACGGACCGTCGGATACGCGCACCTGCTCGCCAATCTCGAACGAAACGGACGGCTTCGGGCGCTCGACGCCCTCCTGAACCTGGGTCAGGATGCGGTTTGCCTCGGCCTCGGTGATCGGCACCGGCTTGGAATCGCCAAGGAACCCGGTCACCTTGGGCGTATTCTTGATCAGGCTGAAAACGGCGTCGGTAAGGTTCGCCTTCACGAGCACATAGCCGGGGAAGAACTTGCGCTCGGCGTCGACCTTGCGGCCGCGACGGACTTCCACGACCTTCTCGGTCGGAACAACGACCTGCTCGATCTCGTGCGCAATGCCCTTCTGTTTCGCCTGCTCCAGAATCGATTCAGCAACCTTCTTTTCAAAATTCGAATAGGCGTGGACAATGTACCAACGCATTGCCATGAAAAAACGTCTCCCTTCGCCGCCAGCCTCAGACCCTGATTCCGAGAATCAGGTTGATCACCCACGACATGATCTGGTCCGCAGCAAAAAAGAACAGCGCGGCCATCGCAGCGAAAGCCAGCACCATTACCGTCGATATCATCGTTTCACGCCGAGAGGGCCAGGTCACCTTCGCCGTTTCGGACCGAACCTGCTGCAGAAACGTGAAAGGATTCGTGGTCTTGGACGACATCTACCGCTCTTTAATTCTTGTTGGGAGCCCAAAGATCGCTTCGAGCTGAACCACGCTGTTCTACCTGGCAACAGGATACAGGACTCCGGAAAGGAAGTCACGAATCACACCGTTCCAGACACACAAGAAAGGCGCGTAAAGCCGAGTTGCCGCTCCACGCACCGCGCATTTGCTGTCCTACATAGTTCCGATTCCCTCGGAACGCAACCCTGTAAATGCACGGGACGCAATGTCGGAGCGCGCCAGCGCCCGGGCAGCGGCTCCACCCTTTGCTTTCAAGCATGTCTTGTCAGGAAAGACTGGCAGGGGCAGAGGGGCTCGAACCCCCGACCTGCGGTTTTGGAGACCGCCGCTCTACCAACTGAGCTATACCCCTAGCTTCCGCGCCGCTCGTTTCCAGCCCGTCGCGGGACTGACTCTTCGGACTGTGAGATTCGATTCGACCCGAAGCGGAGCGTCGCTGCGCATGGGGGCGCTATAGCTATTTTCGCGCCCCGACGCAACCGCTTTCCATCTGAAAGCATAACGATTTTTGCGCCCCCTGTGGGAAACGGAAATATGGGGATGCCGGGCGCAAAAAGAAAGGGCGGCACGCAGGCCGCCCTTGTCCCTTGGTCTTGCGACCAGACTTACTCGATAATGCTTGCGACGATACCGGCGCCGACGGTGCGGCCGCCCTCGCGGATGGCGAAGCGCAGGCGCTCTTCCATCGCGATCGGCACGATCAGCGTGAC
>NZ_BAABGS010000058.1:0-17285 GCF_039541695.1 Chelativorans composti
AACGCCGATCTGGCGAACGGCATCCGCCATCGCCATGCCTTGGCCGCGCAAAACCTCAACCTGCCGCAACTTCGAGACAATCTCGTCGGGCTTGTGTCGCTTGTTGGCCATTGTGGTCCTCCTTCATGGTCAAAACCATACTTCAAGGTGGACCCGTTCAATGGGGGTGGATCACCATCACCTCCGACTACGTAACGCGGATCGAATGAGACCAAACGAATCCGGTACTGTAAATTTGCTAACTATGACAAAGGTGAAAGTCAATGCGGCATGATAATAAAATAACACGATAATTATGCGCATGTTTTATACTAGGCCGTACGGACCGCGGGTCAGGACGCGCCCCACCGAGCCGATGCGTATAGGACGCACGGCCAAGCGGACCGAGCCTGTCGGTAGCCCGGCAGGAGCGCCGACGTTCAGTCGCCGGCAGTCAGCGCCTCCGGCGACACCCCCGTCCTGCGCTCGCTTGCGAACGTGGCTGCGCTCAGGCGGCGCGCGTTTTCCCAGAACGCATTGACATTGCGGCCCTGGTTGCCGACGTGGCGGTAGAGCACGACTTCAAGGTCCAGGGTCCAGAAAGGGTTCGCCGTCGCGGGGACCAGTTTGCCGCTCTGGAGCTCGTCCTCGATCAGGCTTTCCGGCAGCCAGCAGACACCGGCACCCGTGCAGGCTATGGTCTTGAGACCCGCGCTGATCGGATTTTCATGAACCGTGCGCCAGCGGAAATTGGGCTGCTGGGCAAAGAGCTTGCCGAGCGCTACACCGAAGAACGAGCTGAAGCCATAGCTCAGATGGGGCAGCGTGAGCCGCTCGGCCAGCGCCCGGTCCAAGACGTTCTCGCCCTCCACCCATCTTCCAGGCTCTAGACGCAACCTCGGCGCCGAAACGGGCAGAAGGCGGTCCCGCCCGACCGACAGGAAGTCGAAATGCGCCCTGTCGAGATGCAGGGGAACCCTCGGGTTGGTATAGGTGAGGAAGAAGTCCGCCTCGCCGTCGACCAGGGCCGCCAGATTGGCCTCGATACCGCCCCTGTCTGGGATGAAGCAGATGCGCGTGTCGGGCGCGGTCTTCTCTAGTATCTGCAGCCAGTTGGGAATGAAGGTGACGGTCAGGGTGTGCAGCGCGGCCAGCCGCACCATGCCGGCGTCGGACGGCGGCTGCAAGGTTTCGCGCGCCGCATAAAGGACCCGGATGGTGTCCTGTGCGATGGGCAGGAAACTGCGGCCCGCTGGCGTCAGCTCTGCCGGGACGGCTCCCCGCTTGATCAGCGTGGCGCCGAGCCACACCTCCAGTTGCTTGATGCGCCGGCTCAAGGCCGGTTGTGAAATGTTCCGCAGTTCCGCCGAGCGCGAAAAGCTCGACGTGCTGGCCACGGTCACGAAATCCTCCAGCCACTTTAGCTCCATGCAGATGCCCCCTTACCGTCCCGCTGTGGACTTTCATTTCATATGTCATTCATAAAGTCATTGATTTTAAAAGTGTATGCAATTCTTGCATCGCCCTCTGCTCAATCGGAATTTGTCAAGCCTTCTACCCCCCAATAGGGTCCTGACTCGTGACGAAGCATTTGTGCGGCTGAGACAAGATGGCCAGAGTGGTTTATTGCGGTGGGAAATTCGTATCCGAACACGAGGCCAGGCTCGGGTTGTTCGATCGCGGATTTCTGTTCGGTGATGCGGTCTATGAAGTGACAGCCGTCATTGGCGGCAAGATGATCGACAACGACCTGCATCTCGCGAGACTGGAACGGTCGCTGTCCGAACTCGCCATTCCCATGCCGTTGCCCCGCGAGGAAATCGAGGCCATCCAGCTTTCCCTCATCGAGAAGAACGGCCTGCAGGAAGGCACCGTCTACCTTCAGGTTTCGCGCGGCGAGGAAGACCGTGAGTTCCTCTATTCCGAAGGGTTGAAGCCGACCTTCATCGCCTTCACGCAGGTGAAGAATCTGCTCAACAACAAGGGCCAGACCCAGGGCCTTGCAATCACTCTGGTCGAAGATCCGCGCTGGGAACGGCGTGACATCAAGACAGTCATGCTCCTCGGCCAGGTTCTGGCCAAGCGCGACGCCAAGGCGGCAGGCTTCGATGATGTGTGGTTTGTCGAGGACGGGACGATTACCGAGGGGGCATCGTCCACCGCATATATCGTGACGCACGACAGGCGCATAATCACCCGCCCGAATTCCAGGGCGATCCTGCCGGGCTGCACCCGTGCCGCGCTGCTCGACCTGTGTTCCAGGCACGGCGTTGTCCTGGAAGAGCGTCCATTCACCGTCGCCGAGGCCCTTGCTGCGGCCGAGGCCTTCCAGACATCCGCCACCAGTCTTGTCACGCCGGTCGTGCGGATTGGCGACGTCAGTCTGAACGGCGGTGTGCCAGGTCCCGTGACCCGGCAGTTGCAGGCCTGCTATCTTGAGCACGTCAACATGCTCAGGGCAGCAGGCTAGAAGAACCGACCACGACAAAGCATCCAGAGAGGGCGAACACATGAAGTTCAGTTCAGGATTTCTCGGCACAGCACTTGGCTGCCTGATGGCGCTATCGGCTCCCGCACTTGCGGCCGAAGGCTATGGTGACTGCAAGCTCTATGGCGAGCCCGGCACCGAGAGGATCGAGACGGCCATCCCGGGTCAGTTCACGGTGCTCATCAATCTGCCTGCTGTTGGCGAATTCAATGGCGACACGCCTGAAACCGTCCGGAGCGGCCGCGAGTTCTGCATGGCCGTCAACATTGCCTACCGCCTCGGCATCGACAAGGTCGTTCTGCGCAATGCCTCGTTCGACTCGATCGTGGCCGGTCAGAACAAGGACTTCGACATCGCTCTCGCTCTGATCTCCATCACCGAACCGCGCAAGAAGGTTGTCGATTTCTCGACCCCCTATTCGATCGGCTCTTTCGGCATTGCGACGCGGGCAGACGCCTCCCTTGATCAGGAGGGCCTGAAAACCACCAAGCTCGGAACGCAGGCCGGCACCGTCATGGTCCAGTGGGCGCAGGAACACCTCCCGGACGCCACGCTCTCCGTGTTCGATGACACTGGCGCGATGTTTACCGCCCTGGCCGCCGGCAGCGTCGACGCTGTCATGACGGACATTTCGGTCGTTCTCGGCCAGGTCGCCAACTCGGGCGGCAAGCTGAAGGTCGTCGGCCAGATCCCGAGCGGCGCCGATACCGCTGGCGTCTATCCCAAGGGCTCGAAGGCCAAGCCCGCAATCGACAAGGTCATCGCCGACCTCGCCGCAGATGGCACGCTCGCGGCTCTTGAGGAAGAATATCTTTCGGCTGAGCGTGGTGGCCTGAAGCCGGAAGACGTACCGGTCTGGAACTTCTGATCTGATGGCTGGTACCACCTCGTCGGAACTGCAGACTGAAACCGGGCGCGCTACACGGTGGCGCGCCCAGGGCACGACGCGCACCTATGGCGTGCGCACGTCGATAACCCTCGTCCTTGCCATTTTCTGTTTCTTTGCCGTCGCCGTCACCGCGCAGCACATTGGCAGCTACGCGGTCGAGCAGGGCGTCTCCAAGATCGCCGTGGTAATCCCCGGCATGCTGGCGGCCCTGGCGGCCGGCTTTGTTCTGTTGATGGCCATTCGCGCGGTCACCAAGTCGGTTGCCGCCCGCCGTCATCAGGACATCTATGCCGCCCGGGCTCTTGGCGCCGAGGCATCGCTCACCTCCTGGAAGGCGCTGTCGTGGATAGGCGCATTGCTGGTGGTAGCCTCGGGTGCCTGGTTCATGGCGGTCAACGACGCGGCCGTCAGCCGTACCTTCTTCGATCTCGAGCTCATTCAGGATTCGATCGGCAAGGTTCTCCGCGCCTTCGGCACCAATGTCTGGATCTTCGCCTGTTCTGCGGTCCTGATCCTGGTCTGGGCGCTGGTGATCGCGGTTGCCCGAACGCTGCCGGGAGAGGCCGGTCGTCCCCTGCGGTTTCTCGCAACCGCCTACAGCGACCTGTTCCGCGGCCTTCCCGCCATCATCACGATCTATCTCATCGGCTTCGGCCTGCCGCTCACCGATCTTCCCTTCATCTCGGAGCTCAGTTCGACCTCCTACGCGATCATCGCCCTCACGCTGACCTATGGCGCCTACACCTCCGAGGTCTACCGCGCCGGCATCGAGAGCGTGCACCACAGCCAGGTCGCAGCCGCCCGCTCGCTCGGTCTCAGCCACGCCAAGACGCTGCGCTATGTCGTCGTGCCCTTGGCTGTGCGCAACATCATCCCGCCGCTGATGAACAACTGCATCAGCCTGCAGAAGGACACTGCGCTGGTTGCCATCATCGGCACGATCGATGCCTTCAATCAGTCGAAGATCATCGCGGCCAACAACTTCAACCTCTCGGCGGTGACAACTGTCGCCATCCTCTTCGTCGTCGTCACCATTCCCCAGGCGCGCCTGGTGGACCGGCTGATCGAACGCGACCGTAGACGCATGCGGGCAGGAGGCTAGGCGCATGGCGCTTCTGGAAATCAACGGCATTACCAAGCACTACGGCGCACTGGAGGTCATCTCCAACCTCACGCTGAAGGTGGAGGAGCACGAGGTTGTCTGCCTCATCGGCCCGTCCGGATGCGGCAAGTCCACGCTGCTGCGCTGCGTCAACAGGCTTGAAGAAATCTCGTCGGGTGAGATCCTCATTCATGGCGACCGCATTACTGGTCCGGGTGTCGACCTTGACCGGCTGCGCCGCGAGATCGGCATCGTCTTTCAGGGCTATAACCTCTTCCCTCACATGACGGTGCTCGAGAACGCCATCCTTGCTCCGACCAAGGTGCTCGGCATGAGCCGGCGCGAGGCCGAGGAAAAGGCCATGGCGTTCCTGGAGCGCATCGGCCTTGCCCACAAGGCGAACGAATATCCAGACCGCATGTCCGGCGGCCAGCAGCAGCGCGTGGCGATCGTCCGCGCCCTGATGATGGATCCGATGCTGCTCCTGCTGGACGAGATCACCTCGGCCCTCGACCCGGAGCTGGTGTCGGAAGTGCTCGACATCGTGCGCGATCTGGCCGCCAACGGCATGACCATGATCCTCGCCACCCATGAGATGGGCTTTGCACGCGAGGTGGCCGATCGCATCTGCTTCATGTATGCAGGCCAGATCTACGAGCAGGGCCCGCCGGCAGAACTCTTCGGCAATCCCCGCGGCGAGCGCACGCAGCTGTTCCTTAGCAGCCTGAAGAAGGCCGGCCGCATCTGAACTGCGGCCGGACAGGGATACGGATCATGACGACAGCCCGCAGCCTTGGTCTCTGGATTGACGGCGCAAACAGCCTGCCGGCAGGCACCCACAACGCGATTACCGATGTGCCCGGTGTCACCGTCGGGCACCGCACGCTGCAGGGAGACGGCCTCGCCACCGGCGTGACGGCCATCGTGCCGCATCAGGGCGACCTGTTTCGCTCAAAGGTGCGCGGTGCCGTCGAGGTGATCAACGGCTTTGGCAAGTCTGCCGGCCTGGTTCAGGTCGCCGAACTCGGCACGATCGAAACACCGATCCTGCTGACCAATACTTTTGGCGTCGCCGCCTGCACCGAGGCGCTCATCCGGCGGGCAATCGAGAAGAACCCGAGGATCGGCAGGCAGACGTCCACGATCAATGCCGTGGTCTGCGAATGCAACGACGGCCAGATCAACGACATCCAGGCCCTGGCCGTGACCGTCGAGGATGCCTATGCAGCGCTGGATGCCGCAGCGTCCGGCGAGGTGGAACAGGGCGCCGTCGGAGCCGGCACCGGCATGACGGCCTTCGGTTTCAAGGCCGGCATCGGCACCGCCTCCCGCCGGATGAAGATCGGCAAGGAGGGGTTCACGCTGGGCTCGCTGGTGCTCGCCAACTTCGGCCGTGCCGGCGATCTGGTTCTGCCCGACGGACGCCGCCCCGCGCCGGGCGAGGTCAGTGGACCGGAGAAAGGCTCGATCATCGTCGTGCTTGCCACCGACTTGCCGCTTGCCGACAGGCAGCTGCAGCGCGTTGCCCGCCGCGCCGGTGCCGGCATCGCCCGCCTCGGCGCCTTCTGGGGCAACGGATCCGGCGACATCGCCCTCTGCTTCACCACGGCGGACCCGGTGCCGCACGACGGTCCGGATTTCCAGACCGTTCGCGCCGTCAGCAACGACCACATCGACATCGCCTTCCGCGCCGCAGCCGAGGCCACGCAGGAGGCCATCCTCAACGCCCTGTGCGCCGCCCCGGCGATGACCGGCCGCTCGGGCAAGAAATTTCCGTCGCTTGCCGACTGGGCTAGAGAGCACAACCGATGAAGATCTTTCTTTCCGCCGATATCGAGGGCACCGCGGGTATCGCCCACTGGGACGAGACCGAGCGCGGCAAGGCCGATTACTGCGAGTTCCGCGAGCTCATGACCGCCGAGGTTCTGGCGGCTTGCGAAGGCGCGCGTGCCGCCGGTGCGACCGAAGTCCTCATCAAGGACGCCCATGACAGCGGTCGCAACATCATCGTCGATCGCCTGCCGGCCTATGCCAGGATCATGCGCGGCTGGTCCGGTCATCCGGACACCATGATGTTCGGGATCGGGCCGGATTTTGCCGCCGCCATCTACACCGGCTATCACGCCAAGGCTGGTTCGGAGGCAAATCCCCTGGCGCATACCACCACGACGCGCGTTTCGCGCGTGCTGCTCAACGGCGAAGTCGCCTCCGAGTTTACCTTCAACGCGCTTTGTGCGGCCCGCTACGGGGTACCCTCGGCGTTCCTCTCGGGCGATACGGAAATCTGCGCCGATGCGCGGGCCCTGGTGCCGAACATCGTGACGGTCGCGACGCTCGAGGGATTCGGCCGTGCGGCGCTGTCCATCTCTCCAGCGCAGGCGCGCGAGGCCATTTTCGAGGGCGTGAAGAAGGCGATCGACGGGCTTGTCGATCGCACCGTGCCGGTCGTGCCGGGGCCGTATGAGGTCACGGTCGAGTTCGTGAACGCGACGGACGCCTATCGCGCATCCTGGTATCCGGGTGCCCGGGCCAGCGGGCCGCGCGCAGTAAGCTTCGCCTCGGACGATTTCTTCGAGATCCAGCGCGCGCTGCGCTTCCTGCTCGCCTGATACTGCCCAGCGAACGCCGATCGCCGCGGAAGCGTCGCCGGTCCCTCGTTTATGCTGCCGCCAGGCTGCGCATGGGGAGAAATATCTGAACGGGTGATTTTGCGGATTTGCCCGCGAGCGTCATTCCCCTAAACGCCGCTCGCGGCCCCTGCGGTATCATCCGGCCGTCCAGCCGCCATCGATGACGATCGAGGTTCCCGTCATCATCGCGGACGCATCGGAGGCGAGGAACACCACGGCTCCCATGAGGTCCTCCACTTCCGCCAGGCGTCCCAACTTGATCTTGGACATCACATGCTGCCGGTAGCTGTCGTCCGCCAGCGCGGCTGCCGACAGTTGCGTGTGGACGAATGTCGGGGCGATGGTGTTGCTGCGGATCCCGTAAGGCGCCAGATCGATGGCCATGGCCTTGGACATGCCCTCGAGCGCCCATTTGGAAGCGCAATAGGCAGTCCGCTTGGCGCCGCCCACATGCCCCATCTGCGACGAGATGTGAATGAGGGATCCGGGCTTGTCTGCCCTGACCAGCGAAGCAGCCACCGCCTGCGTAACGAAGAAGGCAGCCCGGGTGTTGAGGTCCATCACGGCATCGAAATCCTCGGGCGTGACCTCGAGCATCGGTTTCGGGCGGTTGCAGCCTGCGGCGTTGACCAGGATGTCGAAGGGCTCACGGCCTCCGACCTCGCGTCCAACCGCCTGGAGGTCGGTCACATCGAGGACGATGGGCTCCACCTCGCCGCCGAGCGCCCTGATGTCGTCCGCCGCCGCCTCGAGATCGGCTGCAGACCTCGAAACGATCGCGACCTCGGCGCCGGCCTCTGCCAGCGCGATCGCGCTGGCAAGGCCGATCCCCCGGCTTGCGCCGGTGACGAGAGCCCGCTTTCCGTCCAGGCGCAGGCTTGGCGTGCGGGGCATGCGCCGTGTCATTCGGCGATCCCCGCGTAGGGAACATTCTTGCCACCATAGCGGCGGACGCGGATGTTCGCCTGTTCGCCGTGACCCGCAAAGCCTTCGAGCGCGCAAAGACGCGAGCAGTACTCGCCGATGATGGCCGACGACTGGTCGTTGTCCACGCGCTGGTAGGTGCAGGTCTTCAGGAACTTGCCGACCCAGAGACCGCCCGTGTAGCGCGCCGCCTTCCTCGTCGGCAGCGTGTGGTTCGTGCCGATGACCTTGTCTCCGTAGGCGACATTGGTGCGCGGCCCCAGGAACAGGGCACCGTAGTTCTTCATGTTGTCGAGGAAGAACTGCGGATCCTTCGTCATCACCTGCACATGTTCGGAGGCGATCTCGTCGGCGACCTTCACCATCTCCTCGTCGCTGTCGCAGACGATCACCTCACCGTGGTTTTCCCAGGCCTGGCGCGCGATCGCGGCGGTGGGAAGGACCTCGAGCAGCCGTTCGATCTCCTTCATCGTCTCGCGCGCTAGCTTCTCCGACGTGGTCAGCAGGATCGCCGGGGAATCCGGCCCGTGCTCGGCCTGGCCGAGCAGGTCGGTCGCGCAGAGTTCCCCGTCCACCGTTTCGTCAGCGATCACGAGCGTCTCGGTCGGACCGGCAAACAGGTCGATGCCGACCCGGCCGAACAGCTGGCGCTTGGCTTCCGCGACGAAGGCGTTGCCAGGACCGACGAGCATGTCCACCGGCCTGATGGTCTCCGTGCCGACTGCCATCGCCGCCACGGCCTGCACGCCGCCAAGGCAGTAGATCTCGTCGGCGCCGGCCAGGTACTGCGCCGCCACGATGGCCGGGGCGGGCTCGCCCTGGTAGGGCGGCGCGCAGGTGATCACCCGCGGCACGCCCGCAACCTTCGCGGTGATGATCGACATGTGCGCCGAAGCCAGCAGCGGATACTTGCCGCCGGGCACGTAGCAGCCCACGGACTGCACGGGAATGTGCTTGTGCCCGAGGAATACGCCCGGCAGCGTTTCCACCTCGAGGTCGAGCATGGTGCCGCGTTGCGCTTCGGCGAAATTGCGCACCTGCTCTTGGGCGAACTTGATGTCGTTGAGATCGCGCTCGGAGAGCTTGGACAGGCATTCCTCGATTTCCTGTCCGCTGAGGCGATAGTCC
Organism: Chelativorans composti; assembly: GCF_039541695.1. Lineage (NCBI taxonomy): Bacteria > Pseudomonadati > Pseudomonadota > Alphaproteobacteria > Hyphomicrobiales > Phyllobacteriaceae > Chelativorans > Chelativorans composti. Next base: position 9,141 of record NZ_BAABGS010000058.1, read on the forward strand.
TCGCGATCGAGGCCGTCGAACTTTATGGAGAGTTCGCGGACGGCCGCATCTCCGCGCCGTGCAACATCTTCCAGGATCTGTTCGACGGTTTCGCGAACCTTGCGGTCCCGACTTTCGATGTCAGTGGCGGAGGCGCTCTTCAGCTTTCGCATGTCTGTGTTCCGGATTGTAGTGATCTAGAGTTTGTTTTGCGACTTGAATGCCTTCATGCGGGCCAGCATCCGGTCACGCCATTCCTGGCGTGTGCGAAGGCTCTCGGATGCAAGCAGCTCGCGTCTTTGCCAGTGGGCCGTCTCGATGGCTTCCGCGGTCCAGCGGCGGTCGGGTTTTCGCTGTTCGGCGAACCGCGCATACATGGGAGCAAGCCGTTCGGCATAGTCTTTCAGGCCCTCGGGCGCATTCAGGTCGATCGTCTCGAACGGCCCCATGAATGCCCATCTGAACCCCAGCCCGTCGCGGACAGCCTTGTCGATGTCTTCGGCCGTTGCATAACCCTCGCCGAGCAGCGCGAAGGCTTCGTCCAGCAGTGCGCCCTGAAGCCTGTTCAGGACAAATCCGTCGATCTCGCGCGAGAGGTTGATCGGTGACTGCCCGATCGCTTCCATGAAGCGGCGCACAGTCTGCGGAATGTCTTCGTCGATCCAGGGTGCCGGCACGATCTCCACCAGCGGGATCAGATGGGGAGGATTGACCGGGTGGACGACGAGAAACCGGTTCCGGTGCGAGCACTCCGCCGTGAACGACGAGCCGGGGAAGCCCGACGTCGAACTCCCGACGATGGCGTCTGGCCTCATGGCCCTGTCGATTTCGAGGCTGATCGCTCTCTTGGTCTCGATCCGCTCGAACACCGACTCCTGGATGTAGTCGGCATCCCGCACGGCCTTTCCAAGATCCGCCTCGAAGGACAGGCGTCCGAGGAGGCCTTGCGGGTCCTCGCAGAGACCTTCCGCCGCCAGGCCCTGCACCGACCTGGCGATATTCTCCCTTATCCTGTCGAGATCGGTGACATCATGGACGGTGACCGGGACCCCTGCCCTCGCGAAGGCAATTGCCCAGCCTTGCCCGACAAGTCCGGCCCCGACAACGGTGACGCGCTCGATCATCGCTCTGCCTCGCTGAAAAGCCAGGGCTGGCGGCTCATGTGGGTTTTCTCGAATTCCAGGATGTGGGGCATTTCCGTGTTGAGGATGATGTCCATCTCGTCCCAGCCGTTGATGTAGGCGTGCAGTTCGCTTTCGGTGAGCTGGAACGTGCAGACTGTCTCCCCGTTTACTGTGACTGTTCCCGCCGGAAGATCAACATAGAAGAACTCACCGGTTTCGGCCTTCGAGATGATTTGTGCGTGGGTCTCGGGATCAACCCGGATGAGGAGCAGGCCGTTCTTCTTCGCATTGCCCGCGAAGATGTCGCCGAAGTCCGTCCCGATGACGACGCGGATTCCGTAGTCCACGAGGGCCCAGACGGCCTGTTCGCGCGAGGACCCGCAGCCGAAGCCCGGCCCGACGACAAGGATCCTGACATCGCGATAGAGATCCCTGTTCAGCGGAAAATCGGGGTTTTCCTCTCCATTGGGCAGCAGTCGCCTGTCCGCAAAAAGGCATTTGTCCATACCTTCCCTGTCGATCAGAAGCAGGAACCGCGCGGGGAAGATCACGTCGGTGTCGATGTTCTGATCTGGCAGGACGGCTGCCCGTGACCTGACTTGCTTGAGTGGCTCAACCATCTATCTTGTCATGCGTCGCTGCGCGAGCGAACGCCCTCCCTTAGTTGCGGAGTGATCGTGGATCCGCGAGACGCCCTGTGACGGCGGCAGCCGCAGCCATCGCTGGCGAGACGAGATGCGTGCGCCCGCCCTTGCCCTGACGGCCCTCGAAGTTCCGGTTCGAGGTGGACGCGCATCGCATTCCCGGTTGCAGCATGTCTCCGTTCATGGCGACACACATCGAACAGCCCGGCTCGCGCCATTCGCATCCTGCCTGCAGGAATATCTCGTGCAGGCCCTCTTCCTCGGCCGCCTGCTTTACGAGGCCGGAGCCCGGCACGATGATGGCCCGGACACCTTCCTTCACCTTGCGCCCCTTGAGCACTTCCGCCGCAGCCCTCAGATCGGAAAGGCGACCGTTGGTGCACGATCCGATGAAGACCATGTCGACCTCGATGTCGGAGATCTTCTGCCCCGGACGCAGCCCCATGTAGTCGAGCGCCTTGCGGACCCGCTGCCGGCGAACCGGATCGTCGATCCGCTCGGGATCCGGTACGTGGCCGTCGGCTGGAACGACGTCCTCGGGCGACGTACCCCAGGTCACATGCGGGGTGATCGACGCGACGTCGATGACGACCTCGCGGTCATACCGGGCGCCCTCGTCGGTCGGCAGTGTCCTCCAATAGGCTACCGCCTTGTCCCAGAGCTCGCCTTTCGGGGCCATTGGCCTATCCTTGAGCCACGCGAACGTGGTCTCATCGGGTGCCACCAGAGCCACGCGCGCACCGGCCTCGATCGACATGTTGCAGATGGTCATCCGCTCTTCCATGCTCATGGCGCGGACGGCTTCGCCCGTGTACTCGATGGCATACCCGGAAGCACCATTGGCGCCGATCGTCGACACGAGAGCGAGCGCCAGATCCTTGGCGGTCACTCCCTCTCCGGGGAGCCCCTCGAAATGCACCCGCATCGTCTTGGACTTGCGCAATACCAGCGCCTGCGCCGCCATCACGATGCCGCACTCGGAGGCACCCACCCCGAAGCCGAGTGCACCGAAGGCGCCATGGGTCGTGGTGTGGCTGTCGCCGCAGGCCAGCGTAATGCCGGGCAGCGTGAAGCCCTGCTCCGGCCCCATGACGTGGACGATACCCTGCCGGACGTCGTCCAGCGGAATGAACGGAATTCCGTGGCGCCTGACATTCTCCATCAGCCGCTCGGTCTGCGCCTTCGCCAGCGCGCCAGCGTCCGCCAGGTTGCGGCTTCGTGTCGGCACCGCATGATCCGGCACGGCGAGGTTGGCCGCCGGCCGGTGGGGACAAAGGCCCCGCCGGTCCAGCGCCACGAACGACTGCGGTGTCGACACCTCATGCAGGAGATGCCGGTCAACGTAGAGGAGGACGGTGCCGTCCCCTCTCTCCCGGATGACGTGGCTGTCCCACAGCTTGTCGTAAAGCGTCTTTGGGGTCATGCCCGCTCCACCTCGATCAGTCAGCGGCTGGCCCATTCCTTCTCGAATGCCCAAACTTCCTCGAAACCGAGGAGCTTGTTCATCTCAGCGAAGGAGTAGAGGTCGATGTCCGGCGAGGTGTGGCCATTCTTCCGGAGGTCGTCGTAGGCCTTCTCCAAAGCTTTCGCCACCGAGAGGAATCCGATCGCCGGATGGATCGCGATGGCAAAGCCCATCTCCGCCAGCTTTTCGGCGGGCAGCAGCGGAGTGCGGCCGCCGTTCACCATGTTGGCGAGCAGCGGCGCCTTGATCTCGGCCGCGATCTGCTGAAGCTCCTCCACTGTCTCCGGGGACTCGATGAAGATGATGTCGGCCCCCGCTTCCGCATAGGCCTTGCCGCGGCGGATGGCTTCCTCGATGCCGAGGGAGGTGCGGCTGTCCGTGCGGGCGATGATCATGGTGTTGCCGGACTTCTTTGCCTTGGCCGCGACCTCGATCTTGCGCTGCATGTCCGCGATCGGGATCACGCGGCGGAAGGGCGTGTGGCCGCACTTCTTCGGAAACTCCTGATCCTCGATCTGGATTCCCGAGACGCCCGCGTCCTCGTACCCTTCCACGGTCGTCTTGACGTTCAGCAGGCCGCCGTAGCCGGTGTCGGCGTCGGCGATGATCGAGGTCGTCGTCTTCTTGCAGATCTGGGCGATGCGTTCGATCATGTCGCGATAGGTGGCGATGCCCGCGTCGGGAATGCCGAGGTAGGACGCGACCGTGCCGTAGCCGGTGATGTACAGCGCCTTGAAGCCCATCCGGTCGGCCACCAGGGCGGAAATCAGGTCGAAGACACCCGGAGCAACGATGAATTCTTTGTTGAGGATCGCGTTTTTCAGACGTGCGTCAGACATTTTCTCTCGTTCTTTCGATTGTGTGAATCTTGGGGCTTGCGGGCACTAGCCGGCGGAAATCGGCGTTTCGGGGAGGTTCATCGTTTGGCGCCGCTTGGCGAAGAAATACATGCCCACTCCCGAGGCGATGATGATGGCGATGATCGTCAGGGAGATCGGCCGTTCAACGATGGGCCAGAGGCTGCCGCCACCCAGCTGCCACGTGCGAACCAGGTTGCCTTCCATCATCAGGCCCAGCAGCAGGCCGATCACGGCGGCGACAACCGAGTAGTTGTAGCGCTTCATCAGGACGCCGAGGGCCGAGAACACCACCAGCGTGACGGGTCCGTTCAGACTGTTGCTGAGCGCATAGGAGCCCAGCACGGTGCACACGATGATCGGAGGCAGAAGCCAGGCAACCGGCACGCGCACCAGGTAAACGGCGATGCGGAAGAATACCAGGCCGATGAAGACCAGCATCACTGCCTGAAGCAGGTTTCCGGCAATGATCGCGTATACGATCTCCTTCTGATCGGAGATGAAGCGCGGGCCGCCGGTAATGTTGTGCATGGCAAATGCGCTCAGCATGATCGCCGTGGCCGCGCTCGACGGCAGTCCGAGCGCGAGCAGGCCGACCATCGACCCGCCTTCGGACGAGGACGAAGCCGACTCCGCCGCCGCCACGCCGTTCGGATTGCCCTTGCCGTAGCTCTGCGGATCGTTCGACAGGTTCCTGGCGAAGGTATACGAAACAATGTTCGCGATCGACGAACCGACGCCCGGCACGACACCGAGGCCCGCGCCAATGACGGAGCCGGTGAAGACCGTGCGCGGAATCTTTCTCACGTAGAGCATTCCGCCGATGATCTCGCGGATGGAAACGTGGCGCTTCCCCTCGTCCCTGACGATGTAGTCGCTCTTGACGAGCTGGAAGAGCTCGGATGCAGCGAAAATTCCAATGATCGCAGCATTCGGGTCAATGCCATCGAGCAGGTAGATCGATCCGAACGTGCCGCGCTCGATGCCCGCTGAGCTCATGCCTATGAGCGAGAGCAGGATACCGACGCAGCCGGCAAGCACGGCCTTCCAGAAGTTGCCCTCCGTCACCAGCGCGATGAGCAGGATACCGGTCAGCGCCACCAGAAAGAGTTCCGGCGCGCCGAGTTTCAGGACGAACCCTGACAGCGGCTCGAGAATCCCGAGCAGCATGAAGTAGCCGATGGCACATCCGATCGTTGAAGAGGCAAGCGCAACGCCGAGCGCCCGGTTGTGCTGGCCCTGCCGGGCCATCGGGTAACCGTCAAAGCATGTGGCGACAGCGGCGGACGTTCCCGGCACATTCATGAGGATTGCCGGAATCGAGCAGCCGCACGACCCGCCCGTGAAGATCGCGGTCAGAAAGATGATGGATTCGAGAAAATCCATGTAAAGCGTCAATGGCAGGAAGACCGCCATTGCGATCGGCACCGACAGTCCCGGTATTGCGCCGAAGATCAGGCCGATGATGATGCCCACAGGCGCGACAACCCATGCCGTCGGGCTTGAGAACAGGAGGTCCAGCCCCTGGGCCATGGATGCGAGATCGAACATGGTAGTTACCCGAGGAAAAGCGTTTTGACCGGTACGCCCATCATGTGGATCAGGACGTAGACGGGGGCCAAACCGACGATCAGGGAATAGATGAAGATGGCCAGCGAATTGCGCTGGCCGAGCATGATCATGGCCGTTGCGCAGAACAGGATTCCTGCCAGATCAAACCCGATATATTCGAGCGACACGACATACAGGGCCAGAAGAAGGCATCCGATCCAAACGCCGTATTTCTCCCGGATACTTCTTCCTTCGCTTTCCTCGTCGCTCCTGTTCTCTTCCGGATCTTTCCCGAGAGCCCGGACGAGAATGGCTATGAGGATGATGCCCGCCAGCAAAGCCACCGGAGCGATCAGGATCATGTTGATCAGCGTCGGGCTTGCGTGCCAGGAGTCCTGGACAAACCAGACGATGAAGATGGCGAAGATGGCGAGCAGGCCAAGATGGCCTGCCTTTTCTGCCGTGATTTTCATGATGGCGCTCCGAAGTCTCAGAGGCGATCGATGTACTGCTTGAAGATATCGAAGCTGCGCTGCAGGGAAGCCGCTGTCGCTTCCGGACCCATCCAGTTTCCGCCGATCTTGCCCTGGGTGATGAAGGCCTTGAACTCTTCATCCTCGAGCATCACGCGGTAACCCGCCACCAGGCGCTCGTAACGCTGCGGGTGCTTCTCCACGAACTCCCTGTGGACCGTAAGCGTGCGCAGGTCAGCCTCGATCACGGGAACCTCGACGTTGAACTCCGCAATCGCCTCATTGATGGTGGGGGCGTCCCACATCGCGGGATCGACCTCATTCCGGTAGACAGCCAGCGGCCGCACGTTGTCGCGAATGACCTCACTGCCAAGCGCCGAAATGAAGGACGTGGTCACCTGGTTGCCGGCGACGGCGGTTCTCATGGGGCCACCGCCATCATAGGTCACCCAGTTCACGTTCTCGCGCGGAATGCCGAGACGCTCGAGCAGGATGATCGCGGATAGATGGCCGCCATCTCCCGGGATGATGCCGCAGCTCACCTTTCCGGGATTGTCCCTGATGTCCTTCAGGAGTTCGGCCATGGTCTGGTACGGCTGATCCTTGTGCACCAGCACGACGTAATAATCCTGCCACTGGCCGTTTACGTGGAAGAAGTCTTCCCACTTCAAACCGCCCTGGTTGCGCAGGACGTTCGAGATCAGGTAGGGGTTGGTGGGGGAGACAAGGGCAAACGTCCCATCAGCCGGCTGACGGATAAACCAGCTATGACCAAGCGTGCCAGACCCGCCCGGACGGTTTACGACAGTCACGGGCGTGCCGCCGAGGTGTTTCGGCAGGTAGGCGGCGATCGCCCTGGCCATGCGGTCTGCCGAACCACCCGCGTCGAACGGAACCACGAGCGTCAGACGGTTGACGTCGTACTTGTCCTGGGCACGGGCGCTGAGGGGGAATGCGGTGGAAGCCAGGCCTGCTCCCATGAGGGAGAGCACATGGCGGCGGGTAAATTGCATACGGTTTCCTCCCGGTTGTATGCGATCTTGGCGCTTAGCGCCGTTTCGACTGGCAAAAAAGAACAGGATCGCATACGATCTGTCAATAGGTGTTCGGAGGAGATTGAACTATGTCCGACTGCGATGACCTGCAGCTGACAGCGACAGACAGGGTCTATGTGTTCATCCGCGACCAGATCCTTGCAGGGAAGCTGGGGCCAGGTGATCGCGTCGTCGAGCCTGCAATCGCATCCCAGCTGGGCGTGAGCCGCACGCCTGTTCGCGAGGCGCTTCGGCGACTCACGGCGGACGGCTATGTGGAAATTCGGCCGCATGCGGGTGCGGCGGTCCGCATGTGGAATCACGAGGACATCCGCTCGACCTTTGCGATGCGGGCGGACATCGAGGGGCACGCAGCCGCGCGCGCCGCCCAGAAGATCACGCCTCACCAGATCGAGGAGCTGGAGGCGCTTTGCGACAGGATAGAGCAGGCGAGCGCGGAGCCCACGACGAGCGGCAATTCCGCCCGCAGCGAACTCAATCGCCAGCTCCACGTGCAGGTTCTCAAGATTTCAGGGCTTATCCACGCCGAAAAGGTCGCGACTCAGCTCATGGATGTGGCGGTTCTTGCGCTGACCTTCAGCCAGTTCACGCCCGAGCAGGCCGCCCGAAGCGATTCCGATCATCGCCTGCTCATGACCGCATTCCGGTTGAGAAACAGCGAACTGGCCGAATCGGTGATGAGGACTCACATCCTCACCGCCTCGGCCATTCGCGACCTTCAGCTTCTCCGCAGATGAGAAGAGGCCCGTGACGGGCCTCACGCCGGATGGACCGGCCGTGCGGTCGGGAAGGTCCCGACCGCCGACGGCTGAGGGGCTGAAGCCGTCGCGCCTGCCGCGCGTTCAGCCTTGGCATTATCGCTTCGCGACGGCCAACCCCTGCGTTGGGTGTTGTCAAAGCGCCTTTTCGAGCTCGGGGAGGATCTGGAAGAGGTCGCCGACGAGGCCGTAGTCGGCGACCTGGAAGATCGGCGCCTCCTCGTCCTTGTTGATCGCCA
>NZ_BAABGS010000059.1:0-21542 GCF_039541695.1 Chelativorans composti
CATCGCCATCTTGATGTTGGCAAGATCAACACCAGACCCATCCGCCTTCACACGCGGCTTCACATTCGAATCTATAACCCGCTTCACGGGAACAAGGACTTTCATATCACTCGAACTCCATGATCAGTTCGTCCACGGCCAGGCTCTTTCCCGGTTCGGCGCTGATGAGCTTCACGACCCCGCGACGCTCGGCGCGAAGCACATTTTCCATCTTCATCGCTTCCACGGTGCAGAGAACCTGTCCCTCCTCCACAGTGTCGCCGACCTTCACGGCAATCGACGTAATGACGCCCGGCATCGGACACAGAAGCATCTTCGAGGTGTCCGGCGGCAGCTTTTCCGGCATCAGGCGGGCAAGCTCGGCGACGCGCGGGCTGCGCACCCGGGCGACCACGTCAATGCCTCGCCAGCGCAGGCGCCAGCCGGAACCCGAGCCGTTGGTGCCCGTCTTCACGCCCATGCGCTCGCCGCCGACCGTGAAGACGGCATGGGTGCGGCCGGGCAGCCAGTCGCTGGCTACGGTCACAACGCCATCCGCGAAGGAAACGTTCATCGTGTCCTCGCCGGCATCCTCGACCTTCACGGGCAGCTCATGGCCCGCGAGGGTGACGACCCATTCGTCCGCCACGCGGCGGGCGTGGTTGGCGAGGGCGCCGGAGATCTGTACGGCCCGCCTTTCCGAGCGGATGTGCATGACCGCGGCCACCGCCGCGAGCTTGCGTACCTCCTCGGGACCGGGCGCCACACCCTTGAAGCCCTCGGGGAATTCCTCGGCGATGTAGGCGGTCGTGAGCCGACCCTCCCGGAAGCGATCCTGACGCATGACGGCGGCCAGGAACGGCAGGTTGTGGCCGATGCCCTCGACCTCGAAATCGTCCAGCGCGCGCGACATGGCCTCGATCGCGGAGAGGCGATCCGGGCCCCAGGTGCAGAGCTTGGCGATCATCGGGTCGTAGTACATCGAGATCTCGCCGCCCTCGAAGACACCCGTGTCGTTGCGGACGATGGCACCATCCGCATGCTGGCCTTCCACCGGCGGCCGGTAGCGGCGCAGACGGCCGATGGAGGGCAGGAAGTTGCGGTACGGATCCTCCGCATATAGACGGCTCTCGATGGCCCAGCCGTTGAGCTTCACGTCCTCCTGGCGGATGCGCAGCGGCTCGCCGGCGGCGATGCGGATCATCTCCTCGACGAGGTCGAGGCCCGTAATCAGCTCCGTCACCGGATGCTCGACCTGCAGGCGGGTGTTCATCTCGAGGAAGTAGAAGTTGCGGTCGCCATCGACGATGAACTCGACCGTGCCGGCGGAAGCGTAGCCCACGGCCCTGGCAAGGGCCACCGCCTGCTCGCCCATGGCCCGGCGGGTAGCCTCATCCAGGAACGGAGACGGGGCCTCCTCGATGATCTTCTGGTTGCGGCGCTGGATCGAGCACTCGCGCTCGCCGAGATAGATCACGTTGCCGTGCAGGTCGCCCAGGACCTGGATCTCGATGTGGCGCGGCTGGGTGACGAATTTCTCGATGAAGATGCGGTCGTCGCCGAAGGAGGACTTCGCCTCGTTGCGCGAGAGCTGGAAGCCTTCGCGGGCCTCCTCGTCGTTCCAGGCAATACGCATGCCCTTGCCGCCACCGCCGGCGGAGGCCTTGATCATCACCGGATAGCCGATGGAACGAGCGATCGCCACGGCGTGGTCGGCGTCCTCGATCAGGCCCATGTGGCCGGGAACGGTGTTGACGCCGGCCTCGGCCGCGAGCTTCTTCGAGGTGATCTTGTCGCCCATGGCCCCGATGGCCGACGGGGGCGGACCGATGAAGGTCACGTTCTCGGCGCGCAGCGCATCCGCGAAGAGCGGGTTCTCCGAGAGAAAGCCGTAGCCCGGATGGACGGCGTCCGCGCCGGTCTGGCGGATCGCATCAAGGATCTTGTCGATCACGATGTAGGACTGGTTGGCAGGCGGCGGGCCGATGTGGACGGCCTCGTCAGCCATGCGGACATGGAGGGCGTCGCGGTCGGCGTCGGAATAGACGGCGACGGTCGCGATGCCGAGCTTCCTGGCTGTCTTGATGACGCGGCAGGCGATTTCACCGCGGTTGGCAATGAGGATCCTCTTGAACATCGTTCAGCCTATAGCGGGATCGTGTCGTGCTTCTTCCACGGGCTTTCGACCCGCTTGTTGCGCAGGGCGGCGAAGGCGCGGGCGATGCGGCGGCGCGACGAGTGCGGCATGATCACCTCATCGATGAAACCACGCTCCGCAGCCTTGAACGGGTTGGCGAACCGCTCCTCATATTCGGCCGTGCGGCGGGCGATCTTCTCGGGATCGCCCAACTCGGAGCGATAAAGGATCTCCGCCGCACCCTTGGCGCCCATCACGGCGATCTCGGCGGTCGGCCAGGCGTAGTTGATGTCCGCGCCGATGTGCTTGGAAGCCATGACATCATAGGCGCCGCCATAGGCCTTGCGGGTGATCAGGGTCACCATCGGTACCGTGGCCTGGCTGTAGGCGAAGAGAAGCTTGGCGCCATGCTTGATGACGCCGCCATACTCCTGCGCAGTGCCCGGCAGGAAGCCCGGCACGTCCACCAGCGTCAGGATCGGAATGTTGAAGGCGTCGCAGAAGCGGACGAAGCGGGCCGCCTTGCGGGAGGCGTCGATGTCCAGGCAGCCGGCGAGAACCATCGGCTGGTTGGCAACCACGCCCACCGTCTGGCCTTCCATGCGGATGAAGCCGGTGATGATGTTCCTGGCGAAGGCTTCCTGGATCTCGAAGAAGTCGCCCTCATCGGCCAGCGCGTTGATCAACTCCTTCATGTCGTAAGGGTTGGTCGGGCTGTCCGGGACGAGCGTGTCAAGCGCCATCTCGACGCGGGACGGATCGTCGTAGAAGGGCCGGACCGGCGGCTGCGCCCGGTTGTTGAGCGGCAGGAAGTCGAACAGGCGGCGGACGCCTTCGAGTGCCTCTATGTCATTGTCATAGGCGCCGTCGGCGACGGAGGATTTCTTGGTATGCGTGGTCGCGCCGCCCAGCTCCTCGGCCGTGACGATCTCGTTGGTGACGGTCTTCACCACGTCGGGGCCGGTGACGAACATGTAGGAGGAGTCGCGCACCATGAAAATGAAATCGGTCATGGCCGGGGAATAGACCGCACCGCCGGCGCAGGGGCCCATGATGACCGAAATCTGCGGGATGACGCCAGAGGCGTCCACGTTGCGCTTGAAGACCTCGGCATAGCCCGCGAGCGAGGCCACACCCTCCTGGATGCGGGCGCCGCCGGAGTCGTTGAGGCCGATGACGGGCGCGCCGTTCTTCATGGCCATGTCCATGATCTTGCAGATCTTCTGGGCATGGGTCTCGGACAGCGAACCGCCGAGGACGGTGAAATCCTGGCTGAAGACATAGACCTGGCGGCCGTTGATGGTGCCCCAGCCGGTCACCACGCCATCGCCGGCGATCTTCTGTTCGGCCATGCCGAAGTCCGTCGCGCGGTGCGTGACGAACATGTCGAATTCTTCAAAAGAGCCTTCGTCGAGCAGCACCTCGATGCGCTCGCGGGCAGTAAGCTTGCCTTTCGCGTGCTGCGCATCGATGCGGCGCTGGCCGCCGCCAAGGCGCGCCTGCTTGCGGCGCTCCTCCAGTTGTTCCAGAACGGCCCGCATCAATTCTCCTCCCGTTCGGCGCGGACGCGGCTTCCTGCCACGAAGAGCAGGGCGGCCAGCGCCGCCTTCATGATGTCACCCGGAATAAAGGGAAACAGGCCCATAGCCAACAGCGGTTTGTCAAAGCCGATCACGAAACCGAGCCAAAGAAGGCCGGTGGGATAAACCGCCGCACCCGCCACAAGCCCCGCCAGAACGGCAGTGAGGACGCTGCGTCCGGCACCAAGGCGGAACAGCGCACCGGCAACGAGGGCCTGAAGCACGAAGCCCACGAGGAAACCGCCCGTGGGACCGGCCATATAGGCGAGTCCCAGGCCCTGCTGGGGCGCGCCCGCGAAGACCGGAAGGCCAGCGGCACCCTCTGCCAGATAGGCGAGAACGGCGGCCGCACCGCGCACCGGCCCCAGGAACATGCCAAGCGCAATCACCGCCAGGGTCTGCATGGACATCGGAACGGGGAAGAACGGAACGGAAATCCTGGCGGACACCGCCAGCAGCAGCGAACCGCCAATGATGAGACCTGCCTGTGCCAGCGCCGAGCGGCTGCGGGGTCCCAGTACGGATTCATAGAGGATCATTTGCGCTCCATGACGGGAGAAGAAAATGAATTCTCCCCTGCATATGCAGACGCTGAAAAATTTATAGACTTGAAATTGTGCATAGGTGGAGGCTTAATAATTGCGAATAGCAAATTGCGAAATTGCAAATGTCCTACGGCAAGCTCTTCATCGGCCGAAAGGTGCGCGACCTGCGCGAGGCCAACCGGTTCACGCAGGCGGCGTTCGCCGAGCGTCTCGGCATTTCCACCAGTTATCTCAATCAGATAGAAAACAACCAGCGGCCCGTGTCCGCCGCCGTGCTGCTGGCGCTGGCGGAAAAGTTCCAGGTGGATATCAGTTCGCTCGCATCGGGCGATGACGACCGTCTGCTTTCCGCGCTTGTGGAAACGCTCGCGGATCCCATCTTCGGCGGTTATTCGCCCAGCTTGCAGGAACTGAAGCTGGTGGTGCAGAACGCGCCGGGCTTCGCCCACTCGCTGCTGGCTTGCCACCAGGCCTACCGGCGCACCAGCGAACAGTTGGCGAGTTTCGACAACCAGCTCGGCCGGTCCAGCGTGCTCACCGAGCCGACGGCCTTCGAGGAAGTCCGCGACTTCTTCCACTTCGTCGACAACTACATCCACGACCTCGACGTGGCTGCCGAACAGCTGGCCGGACAGCTCGGCCTGCCGGAACGGAACGCGGAAGCGGCGATCGCCGAATATCTGGAAAAGACGCATGGCGTGCGGATCATGCGGGCACCGCCGGGCGACGACTTCCTGAGGCGTTTCGACCCGCAGGCACGCGTGCTGTTCCTCAACTCCTATTCGCCGCCCGCCACGCGCACGTTCCAGATGGCCTACCAGATCGCCGCGCTCGAACAGCAGGAGGCGATCCAGCGAGTCATCACCAATGCCGACTTCCGCACCACCGAGGCGGCGGAGATTTGCAAGATCGGCCTGCAGAATTATTTCGCCGGGGCCCTGATCCTGCCTTATCAGGTCTTCATGACCTCCGCGAAGGAGCTGCGGCATGACCTTGAGCTGCTGGCCGCGCGCTTCGGGGCCAGCCTCGAGCAGGTCTCGCACCGGCTTTCGACCTTGCAGCGACCGGGCATGAAAGGGGTGCCGGTCTTCTTCGCCACGATCGACCGGGCGGGCAACATCACCAAGCGACATTCGGCGGCGAAGCTGCAGTTCGCGCGGTTCGGCGCGGCCTGTCCGCTATGGAACGCGCACCAGGCCTTCGAGACGCCCGGAAAGATCATCCGCCAGCTCGCGGAGACTCCGGACGGGGTCCGGTACCTCTCCATCGCCACGGAGATCAACAAGACGGTCGGCGGCTACCGGGCGCCGCACCGGCGCTATGCCATCGCGCTCGGCTGCGAGGTTTCCTACGCGAAGGACTTCGTCTACGCGGACGGGCTGGACCTCAACAATCAGGACATGTTCGAGCCGATCGGCATTTCGTGCCGAATCTGCGAGCGCACGAACTGTCCGCAGCGCGCCGTGCCGCCGCTCAAGGCAAAGCTGTCGATCCCGCCGAACAGCCGGTCGATCCAGCCCTACATCATTCCGTAGGGCAAGGTCGGGCTGCGCCCGATCACCCGCGGCTGCGGGCGGCGATGACCTCGACCTCGACCTTGAACTCCTCGCGGCTGAAGCCGGAGACGATCATGAGGGTCGAGGCGGGCGACGGTTTCGGGAAGAGCCGGTCGCGGACAGCCATGTAGGGCTGCATGTAGGCCCGGTCGGTGACGTAGGAGTTGATGCGGACGACGTCCGTCAGGGACATGCCGGCCGCTTCCAGGATGGACTGGACGTTGCGGAAGCAGAGTTCGGCCTGCTCGCCCGCATCCTCGGGAACCGGCTGGCCGGGGCGAATGCCCAGTTGGCCCGAGCAGAACACCAGATCCGCCCCGGCCTTCACGACCACGCCGTGGCTATAGGAGGCAAAGGGCGGGGGCATGTCCCCGGGAAGGAGATGCTGAAGCGTCGGTGACTGTTCGGTCATGGTGCCTGCCCCTCTTGATTGCGCCGACCCGTGATGGAGCAAGCGCCGGAGCCCGTCAAGCGGAAGCTCATGGCCATGATCCGAAGGCATCCGGCCGCTCCGATGCAGCCGCTACGGCGCGAGCCATGACCGGGTCGCAACGACCCTTGCATTGCTGGCGGTTGCTCCGACGCCGGCAAACGAGTAATCCGCCCTCACACGCATCAGCACCGCGGTCCGCCAGGATCGGATACTCCGGTTTCCCCCTCCTCCGCACCGATGGTCGCTGCTCCCAACCCGGTCCCTGCTCCGGCGGACCACACCCGAAAGCCTGAGGCCATGCCAATCAAGGTAGATAGAGACGGATTGAAGCGCACTGCCCTCACAATGGTCATCGCGGCCGTGGGGGTTCTGTTCTTCGAGGTATTCAATCTGCCCCTGCCCTTTCTGTTCGGTCCCATGGCGGCCTGCCTGATCGCGGCGCTGGCGGGCGTCCGGCTCAAGGCGTCAAAGCCGTTCAGCGTCGGCGCGCGCACCATCCTGGGCGTCGCCATCGGCGCCAGCATCACGCCGGCTCTGCTCGCGAAAATGCCGGAAATGGCGCCGACGCTGATCATGGTGCCGATCTATGTGGCGGTGATCGGTGCGGTGGGCATGCCGTTCTTCATCAAAGTCTTCGGCTATGACCGGGCCACGGCCTATTTCGCCTCCATGCCGGGCGGACTTCAGGACATGGTGATCCTCGGCAAGGAAGCCGGCGGAAACGCCCGCAGCATCTCGCTGGTGCAGGCCTCGCGCCTGCTGATTCTCACCACGGTCATCCCGGTGCTGCTATCAAGGCTCTACGGGGTGGAGTTCAACCGACCCATCGGCACGCACATCTGGGACATGCCCATCTATGAGCTTGCGGTGATGGCGGTGGCAGCCGTCGCCGGCTGGCAGATCGCCGTGAAGCTCAGGCTGTTCGGCGCTTCGATCCTGGGGCCGTTCCTGCTCTCCGGTCTTCTGTCGATCTTGGGCGTGCTGCATTTCCGCCCGCCGTCGGAGGCGATCCTGTTTGCGCAGTTCTTCGTCGGCACCGGCATCGGCGTCCACTACGTGGGCACCACGATGCAGGAACTGCGGCACGACGTGGTGGCGGGCGTGGCGTTCGCGCTGGTGCTCGCGGTGCTCACCACAATCTTCACCTCTATCGCCCACTGGGTAGGCGGCGCGCCGGGCGTGGAAGCCTTCCTCTCCTTCGCGCCGGGCGGCCAGGCGGAAATGGCGGTGCTGGCCATCGTGACGGGCGGCGACCTCGGCTTCGTGGTTCTGCACCACGTCGCGCGCGTGGTGACGGTCGTGGTCGGCGCGCCCGTCATGGCAGGACGCCTCGTGCCCGGGAAAGATAGCGAATAACGCCCGGAAAGCGGCCTCACCCGGAACATACGGGCCTGCCGTTCGAGCCTGATCTCAGACGGGGAAGCCGTGGCGGCGGACGAGCGCCCATATCCGCCGGTTGATCGCCGTGATGGAGGAGATGCAGGTCTGGATGCGGGCTATCTCCCTGTCGTCCAGACGCTCGACCTTGCCGTACTTGATCTCGCTCTTGTCCTCGAAGATGCGCATGAGCTGCGTCACGCCCTGCCCGCTCTCCGGGTCGAAGGAGTAAATGCAGTGGTTGAACTTGTTGCGCAACGCCGCTTCGCGGCCGAGGCTCGAGGTCAGCGCCAGGATTTCCTCGCGCAGCGGCTGCGGCGTCTTCGACATCTTGGCAAGCCGCTCGACCAGATCGATGCGCGCACGGGTGGTGTTGAGCGTTAGGAAGATGACGATCGCCGTCTCCTTGTCCACACGTGCCAGGCCGGCGATCAGATAGATCAGAAGGCTCTCGGTATTGGTCCAGGTGTAGTTCAGCTGACCGATCAGCAGGAGGATATCCTGCATGGAAACACCCTTGCGGGTGCCGTTTGCCTGATCTTGCGGGCGGCTCGTGCGTGTTTGCAGGTCCATCGGCCTATCCTGTTACCTGCAGAAGAGTACTCCAGACGCAGTGCCGCGCAAATCAGCCGAAGGTGGTAGGCGCGGCCGGCTGCCACACCTCGAAAGCGGGAGGGCACCCCCCCAAAGCCGCCCAATTACGGGTGACCGCACAGGGGGTGTACACCCAACTGCGATCTTATGTCCCGGAAATGCAACCGTCACACTCCCTCCTCGAAGATCCGGCTCGGACCGGCTGCCTGCTCTGCACACGGACGTGTTGGGGCACTGAATGGGGAACCGTGGCAGTCAAGCAGCATCGCCGTGATCTTCCGGCTCAACGAGCAAAGGGAGGAGAGCACAGCAAACCATGGATCAGACGTGCATGAAGCGCCGCCTGTGAAAACAGCGGCCACGCAATCACCCTCACATCAACATCCGCACGGCGAAAGTCCCCAGAGGAGATGAATTGGGGTCATGCCGTAGCGGTTCTTACCGGAGGTGAAGACCATGGGTAAGTCCAGATATAACAACTACTACGATCCTAAGGGTAAAGGACCGTATTCCGGCGACCCGTCTCAGGAACAAGACCAGACCCAAACGCAGGACCAGACTCAGTCCCAGGATCAAACCAGCACCACTGACACCAGCTCCAGTTCCGATTCTCTCGGAGCCGGCGTGGGTCTCGGCGCTGGCGCGGGCCTGGGCGTCGGCCTGGCGGGGGCTGGGGCCGGCGCAGTTGCCGGGGCCGGTGCTGGCGCGCATAGCTCCAGCGTTGGCCTGAATGCCAATGGCAACTTCAACGCGAACGGCAATCTCAACGCCAATGCCAACCTGAATACCACCACGGTTGACGTGGGCGTTGCCGTCGATCTCACCGGCTACGAGCCGAGCGACGACGACTTTGCCGACATCGATCTGCACGATCAGGCCAAGATCGAGCAGATGTTCAACGTCAACTTCGAGAACGTGCTGAACGGCGCGCTGACCGGAAGCGGCAACGATGTTGGCAACGCGATCAACCAGATCGCCAACATCTCGGACGACGACTACCTCAAGAACGCCGAGGTCAAGAACAACGACCACTTCCAGCAGGACCTGGCAGCCAATGGCGGCCACGCCTTTGCCTCGGACGGCATTGACGCCGGTGGCAGCGGCGGCGATGGCGGCAGCGATGCGAACGCCAACGGCGGTTTCGCCAAGAACTTCGGCGATGCCTTCAGCGGCGGCGCAACCGCTGGCAACGGTTCCGGCGGAGCAGCCACAAGCACAGCCTCTGGCGGTGCCGGCGGCGCAGGCGCTGCGACCGGCGGTTACGGCGGCGCCTCGAATGCCACCAGCAGCACCAGCAACGGCGCATCTTCTGAAGGCGGCCGCGGCGAAGGCGGCACGGGTGGCGCTGGCGGCTATGGCGCCGGTCTGGGCCTGGGTCTCGGCCTCGGCCTTGGTCTCGGCGCGGGCCTCGGCGGTGCAGGCGCAGCCGGCGGCGATGCCGACGGAGCCAATGGCGGCAGCGGCGCGACCGGAGACTCCGGTGACGGCGGCGCAGCGACCGACGCTGGCGATGCAGGCTCGATCGGCCTCGGCCTTGGCGGCCTGCTCGGCCTGAACCTGCCGTTCGGCGACGTGACCGGTGGCGACAACACTGCCGGCAACTCCGGTAACGCAACCGGCGGCGCAGGCGGCAACGGCGGCTCAACCACGGCCGGCGATGGCGGCTTCGGCGGCGCGGGGAGCGGCGTAGCCTCCGCTAACGCAAGCGCTAACGGCAGCGGTGTTGGCACCGGCGGTGATGGCGGTGCGGCCTCGGGTGGCACGGGTGGCTTCTCGGCCATCGGCGACACGATCGGCGGAGCCGCGATGTCTGCCGGCGGCAACGGTGGCGATGCGGCTTCCATGGGCGGCGCAGGCGCAGAAGCGCTCAGCGGCGCATGGTCGACCGGACTCGGTGGCAGCGCCCTCACGGGATGGGCAGCTGGCGGCAGCGCCAATGGCGGGGCCGGCGGTGTAGCCTTCACCGGTGACGGCGGTGCTGGCGGCGACGGCGGCATGTGGGGATCCAATGTCGGCGACGACGCCTTCATCAACGGCTACAGCACGGCCAGCGCCGATGCGGTCATCGATACGAGCGCCTTCAACCAGCACATCGTGATGGGTGCCAACCTGCAGCAGAACGCGGTCGACATGACCGTTGTAGGCGGCGACCTCACCAGCACGGTTATCGGCGAGGACGACGACGCATCAGCCTGATCAACGACTTCAACACCTGAATCGCCAATACCCAGGAATTGCGCGGGCGACCGCGCAATTCCCCCAGTTAGATAACGATAAGAAATGACGGTGACTCCGTCCCAGGGAGGACGAGACCATGCTTTTGGACAAGACGTCGGAAGCCATCGCTCACTTCATCGGCCTGTTCGGCACAATCGTGGAGGATGCGCGAGAGCGGTTGATGTACGACGAGTTCCTTGCCTCCCGCCTGCTTGCCGACGATGGCACCCTGCCCGACATCAACGCGAGCTTCACCGTTTCGCACAAGCTCGAGGATTTCGTCCCCGGCGTCAATTGGCAGCCATCGACCATCGAGATCGTCAAGGGCAACGTCTCGTTCCTGCCGTTCCAGAAGATCGAGGTCGACATCGCGGCGCCTGACGCTGGCGTTTCCCAGCAGGCCGCCTACAAGGCGGGAGCGAGCGCAACGGTCTTCGGGCAACAGCTCATTCTTCCCGACATTCCGACGCTGGGGTCCGTCGCCAACTACATCAACCAAATGATCGGCCTCTCCGACGACGATTATTTCAGCGTCGGTGGAAATGGCCTCAAGTTTTCGCCTCCCCCGGTCGGCAACGAAGCCGTGCTGAAGCTCGCGGCCGAAGCCAGCGAGATGCTCTTCAATCCCGGCTCCGATGTTCCGGGCAGCCCCGAGGCGCTCAAGGAATTCGCCAGCGCGCTGCGCGACTATGTGGAGCGCATGGATCCCGATGCGGCCCCGGACAACGTATTCATCCACAACGACACGGTCATCACCGGCACCTATGTGAACGGGCAGCTGGTCGAGGAAGCCCCCAACCTGGATGACTTCTTCTCGCTCGACGCACGGCTGGAAGCCCTTCCCAGCATCGGCGATCCGCTGCCGAAGAACGCCAAGCTCACGGACGACGGGATCGTCGTGGTCGACCAGTCGGTCACCATCGAGATGGGCCAGAACACGCTGATCAACAGCGCGGTGCTCACCAACCTATGGACCGGAAGTCCGGTGATGGCAGTGGCGGGCGATCACACCGAGCTCAACGTCATCACGCAGGTCAACGCCTACGCGGACCAGGACTCGGTCAGCGCCATGCTCGAGGCATGGCATCAGGAGAGCAGCACCGAGACCTTCAACATCGCCAATTTCCAGCGCGTCGATCCGTTGGAGGAAGGGACGAGCGGGCAGGCGTCGGCGTCCTTCTTCCCCGAGCACTGGGTCGTCAAGACCATCGAGGGCGACCTGATGATCGTGAACTGGATGCAGCAGTTCACCTTCCAGTCGGATAACGACATCGGCATCGCCTCATCCTCGGGCGTCACGACCAAGATCTATGCCGGCAACAATACGGCGGTGAACACCATATCGATATACGAGCTCGGCACTGCCTATGACCTGATCGTGGTCGGCGGCTCGGTCTACGACATAAACGTCATTCAGCAGATGAACGTGCTGTATGACAACGACCTCGTCGGCACGGTCGAAGGCTTCCACACGTCCGGCCAGGGTGTCCACGACACATCCGGCAACCTGCTCTGGAACGAGGCGCACATCTACAACATCGGCGGAGCCGACCGCTTCCAGACGATGCCGGACGAGTACCGCGATGCCGTGCAGAAGATGATCGACGGCGATTTTTCGCCCAATGCCCTGCTCAACGATCCGATGTTCGCGGACGCGCCTGCCCTGCGGGTTCTCTACATCGATGGCAACCTCTTCGACATTCAGTCGATCCGGCAGGTCAACATACTGGGCGATGCCGATCAGCTGGCGCTCGCCATGAACGAGTCAGGCTTCTTCGACACCAGCGACTGGACCATCACCACGGGCAACAATGCCCTCATCAACCTGGCCGCAATCACCGACATGGATTCGCTCGGCATCACCTATGTCGGCGGACAGCAATATTCCCAGGAGCTGCTCGTCCAGGCCGATATCATCAGCACGTCGCCGGAGTTCGGCTGGCAAGACCCCGACGCGCTGGTGAACGAGGCAGTCGCGTTCCTGAGCGACGACCTGGATGGCAGCGACAGCGACCCCTATTCCGGCAACAGCGAACTCAACCCCCACGTCCATTACGACGACGGCGTCCAGAGCATGCTCGCCTGAGCGCCTAAGGCGCCATGTCCGCGTGGTCACAACCGAGGTATGCACATGTCCGGAAATCAAAGTGACAAGCTTCCCGGCAACGGAGCCGGAAACGGCAGTCACACCCGGTCGCTGGCAGAAGCCCTGAAGGCACTTGACCCGGAAATCGAAGAAGAGCTGAAAAGTCTTGACAATGCACTGGGGGAACTTCGCGACGCGGCAACCGTGGACCGGATGGCCGCAGCCGCTGCCGGCAAACCGGCGGCCGGAGCTTCCGCAACCTCAAAGACGCTTGGCGGCAAAGGACGGGCCGCCCCCGGCCCCACGGCGCAGGCTTCCCTCAAGACGGCCATGTGCGGACGGGCCACGAATTTTCACATCCCCTTCTCGCCCATGCCGGGCCTGTGGCGTGCCTCCGCCACAACCGCTCCGCAGGGGACGCAGGTTTCCCGGCAGGCGGCACAGCCCTCTCCACAGCCGAGGGAGCGACCCGAAGAGACCGCAACAACAACAACAACAGCAACAGCAACGGCGACTGCTACCGCTTCCAAGGTCGAGATCCTGACAGGAGAGGCACAGCAGGCACGAACGGGCCAGGGCCCGCAGGCGGAAGCACGGCGCCAGCCCGAAGGGATGATCACGATTGACGGGGACAACGGCCCCATCATGGCGCGCAAACCGCCCTCACCCGCCAGTGGCGGAAAGGGCGGCGGCGGCCCCGGTTCGCCCACGAAAAGCACCTTCCACCAGCGCCTGACGCCGATCGAGTTCACCGCCGTCCTAAAGTCGGCGATGCGCACGATCCGCCATAACCTGGCGATCGTGATGGTGTTTACCGTGGCCTGCAATGTGCTGGTGCTGGCGATCCCGATCTATCTGTTCCAGATTTCCGACCGGGTGCTCACCAGCCAGTCCACCGACACGCTGATCATGCTGACGATCGTCATCGTCGGTGCCATCCTGTTGCAGGCGGCCTTCGACGCTGTGCGACGCGTCATCCTGATGCGAACGGCCGTGGAGTTCGCCGCACAGCTCGGCGCGCCGGTGCTGAGCGCGGCAGCGCGGGCAGCGCTCCACAGCAACGGGAAGGAATATCAGACGCTCGGGGACCTCCAGCAGGTGCGCTCGTTCCTGGTGTCGCGGACGCTGCTTTCCTTCCTCGACGCGCCGATCGCGCCGCTCTTCGTGCTTGCGATCTTTCTGATCCACCCGCATCTCGGCTGGCTGGTGGTGCTGACGGCGGTGATCCTGCTCGCCATCACGCTCCTGAACCAACGGGCGACGGCGAAGCCATTCAGCGAGGCCAACGCCGCGCAGGTGAAGGCGAACCTGCATCTCGACTCCATGTCGCGCAATTCGCAGATCATCAACGCGCTGGCGATGATCCCGGAGGCCGTAGGCATCTGGGGGAAGGACACGGCAGCTTCACTCACCCACCAGGTGGCCGCGCAGGACCGCAATGTCCTCTTCGCCTCCATTTCCAAGGCCGCGCGGCTTCTGACGCAAGTGGCAATGCTCGGATGGGGCGCGTTTCTGGCCATCCAAGGAGAAATTACCGGCGGCATGGTGATCGCAGCCTCGATCATCGGCGGGCGAGCGCTCGCCCCGATCGAAGGCGCCATCGAGGGCTGGAACCAGTTCAGCCAGTCCCGGGCGGCCTACCAGCGCATCACCAGCCTACTCAATTCCTCGCCGCTCAATTTCGAGCGCCTGAAGCTGCCCAAGCCCGAGGGCCGGCTTGACGTGGAACGCCTGCTCTACGTGCCGCCGGGAACCAAGCGGGTGGTGCTCAACGGCGTTACCTTCTCGCTAAAGCCCGGCGAGTCGCTCGCCATCATCGGAAATTCCGGCGCCGGCAAAACGACGCTCGGCAAGATGCTGGTCGGCTCCATCCTGCCCACTTCGGGCAACGTGCGGCTCGACCTCATGGACCTGCGCAACTGGGACCACCGGCAGTTTGGCGAGAACATCGGCTACCTGCCGCAGGACGTGCAGCTGTTCCCCGGCACGATCAAGGCCAACATCGCGCGGATGCGACCGGACGCGTCGGACCAGCAGATCTACGAAGCCGCAGCGCTGGCCGACGTGCACGAGATGATCGCGAGCCTCCCACACGGCTACGAAACTGTGGTGGCGGCGGACGGCTCACCGCTTTCAGGCGGTCAGAAGCAGCGCATCGCGCTCGCCCGCGCCTTCTTCGGCAATCCGCGCTTCGTGGTGCTGGACGAGCCCAACTCCAATCTGGACAGCGCCGGCGATCTCGCGCTGATGCGCGCGCTTCAGCACGCGAAGGGAAACGGCATCACAGTCGTCACCATCACGCAGCGCCCGTCGCTGCTGCAGCAGGTGGACAAGGTGCTTCTGCTCGTCAACGGCACGGTGGCACTGTTCGGTGCCCGCAACGACGTACTGCAGGCGCTCGCGAGCAGAGGCATGCCGCTCGACGCCGGCACCGGTTCCTTTGGTCACCAGCAGATCGAGTAGACAACCATGACGGACCTGACTTACGCCAGCGCAACGGAATGGTACGCAGAGGTTCCACGCTCGATCCGGAAGCCGGCCATGGTGGGCTTCGTCCTGCTTATCGTGTGCTTCGGCGGCTTCTGCATCTGGGCGTTCACCGCACCGCTCGCCGCCGCGGTCATCACCCAGGGCCGTTTCGTGGCCACGGGACAGAACAAGATCGTCCAGCACTACGAGGGCGGCATCATCCAGCACATCCTGGCCCGCGAAGGCGACCAGGTGGCGCTCAACCAGCCGCTGATCAAGCTGGACGAGACAGCCGCGCGGGCGCGCCAGCGGCAGCTCTACCTGCGCCGCCTGCGGCTCGAGACCATGGCCGCGCGGCTCACCGCGCAGATCGGTGACGAGGGCACGTTCCAGCTGCCGGCTTCCGTCGAGGAAGCCATGGACGATCCGGAAATCCGCGAGATGGTGGAGTCGCAGCAACTGGCCTTCCACGTCTGGCGCGAGAAGCTCAACAACGAGACCAGCATTCTCGAGCAGAGCATCCGCTCGCTGGAGTTCCGCGCCGAGGGCTATGCCGAACACGAGAAGGCCATGCGGGAGCAGCTCGAGCTTTTCAACCAGGAGCTGGAGGGCAAGAAGGCCCTGCAGAAGAAGGGTTTGCTGCGGGCCACGGAGGTGATGGCGCTGCAAAGGGCCATCGCCCAAGCGATCGGCCAGCTTGGACAGCTCAGCGCCCAGGTGGCCGAGACGCGTGCGCAGGTCGTGAAGTTCCAGCAGGAGATCGAACAGACCAAGGGCGTACAGCGCGAAGCGGCGCTCAAGGAACTTCAGGAGGTGCAGGCTGAGCTCGACACGGTGCGCGAGCAGGAGCACGAAGCCAACACGGTGCTGAGGCGCGCGACGATCGACGCGCCGGTGGCCGGAACGGTCGTGCGGTCCTACTACCACACGCCCGGCGGAGTGATCGAAAGCGGCAAGCCGATCATGGAGATCCTCCCCGCCGACGTGCCGCTCATCATCGAGGCGCAGGTGAAGCGGACAGAGATCGACAACGTCCGGGTGGGCCAGAACGCCACCATCCGCCTCGTCGCGCTCAATCAGCGGACAACGCCCGTGCTGCACGGCAAGGTGTTCTATGTCTCGGCGGACGCCCTGCCCGCCGGGCAGAACTCACCCGGCCAGGAGTTCTACATTGCCCGCATCGAGCTGCCCGCCTCGGAGCTCGAACGGGTGCGCGGCTTCCGCCCGACGCCGGGCATGCCAGCGGAAGTCCTCATCCAGACCGCGGAACGCACATTCTTCAGTTATCTCGTGAAGCCCATCCAAGACTCGATGTCGCGTGCGTTCACGGAGCAGTAGGCAAGCCGGAAACACTGCTGCGTGACGCCCGTCTGCCTGACAGCGTTCAGGCAGACGGCGACATCATGTCCTGCGTTCCGGTTCGTCCCACGGAGACCGGAGAACAGCGGAGCGGGAGTCCCGCAGCTCGTGCCTGCTTCCATTCATCGCGTCATTCAGCGCGCCTCAACTGCGGGCCAGCACATTGCGGATGGCGAAATTGGACTGCACACGCAACACCCCCGGCAGTACCGCCAGTGTCCCCCGATGGATCTGCTCGAAATCCGCGGCATTGGCCACATTGACACGCAAGAGATAATCGGCGCCGCCCGTCATCAGGTAACACTCGCGGATCTCGGGATGCTTGCGCACTTCCGTCTCGAACCGGCGAAAGTATTCCTCCGTCTGCCGCTCCAGGGTGATCTGGATGATCACGGCGATCGACTTTTCCACCTCCTGGTCGTTCACCAGCGCCGTATAGCCGCGGATGACGCCCTCGCGCTCCATGATCGCCACACGCCGCAGGCAGGCGGAAGGCGACAGCCCCACCTCGGCGGCAAGATCGGCGTTGCTGATACGGGCGTTGCGCTTCAGAACGCGCAGGATGTGCCGGTCGACCTGGTCAAGTGCCCGCATGAGACTGCCTCCGCGCGAAACTCAAACGTTTGTTCATGGCGTCGAAGAAGATTTCAATAAACGGTACACAAATAGCATTTTCGACGACAGAATTGCAGGAAATTCCGAAGGATCTTCACTATGTTTAGGTCAATTCCACAGGGGAAGCACGGTTCCCCGAAAACGAGTCCAGGCTAGCAGCATGAAAGTCATCGTTCTCGGCGCGGGCGTTATCGGAACCACCACAGCCTATTACCTCGCAAAGGCGGGCCATCAGGTGACAGTGATCGAGCGCGAGGCCGGTCCTGCCCTGGAGACGAGCTTCGCCAATGCAGGGCAGATCTCGCCGGGCTATTCGACGCCGTGGGCGGCACCCGACATTCCGATGAAGGTGGCCAAGTGGATGTTCATGCGGCACGCGCCGCTGGTCATCCGGCCGGGCGCGGCGGTCAAGGCGGCGCCGTGGCTGCTCGCCATGCTGCGGAACTGCACAAAGGCGCGCTACGTTGTCAACAAGGGGCGCATGGTGCGGCTTGCCGAATACAGCCGCGACTGCCTGCGCCAGCTGCGTGCCGATATGGGGATCGAATACGACCACCGCTCCCTCGGAACGCTCCAGCTGTTCCGCACCGAGAAGCAGGTTGACGATGTGGCCAAGGACCTGCGCGTGCTGGAGGCGGACGGGGTGCCCTTCGAGATGCTGGACCGGAACGGCTGCGTGCGCGTGGAACCCGGCCTTGCCGGATCGCGCGACAAGATCGTCGGCGGCCTGCGGCTCCCCGATGACGAGACGGGCGACTGCTTCAAGTTCACCAATGCTCTGGCCGAAATCGCGCGCGGCCTTGGCGTCGAGTTCAGGACGGAAGTAACAATCGAGCGGCTGGCAACGGAGGGTGGCCGGATCCGGTCAGTCGTCACCTCGGCGGGAGAATTCGAGGCGGATGCCTTCGTTGCCGCCCTCGGCAGTTACACGCCTGCCATGTTGAAGACGCTGGGCCTGCGCATTCCGGTCATCCCGGTGAAGGGCTATTCCATCACCGTGCCGATCGTGGACGAGGCGAAAGCGCCGGTTTCCACCGTGATGGACGAGACCTACAAGACCGGCATCACCCGCCTTGGCGACCGCATCCGCGTGGGTGGCACAGCGGAAATCGCCGGCTTCAACCTCGACCTGCCGCGGAACCGCAGGGAGACGCTTGAGCTCTCGGTGAACGACCTGTTCACGGGGGCCGGCGACCTCAGCCAGGCGCAGTTCTGGACGGGCCTACGCCCGATGACGCCGGATTCCACGCCGATCGTCGGCGGCACCACCCGATACCCCAACCTGTACATAAACACGGGGCACGGGACGCTCGGCTGGACGATGGCCTGCGGCTCCGGCCGCGTGCTCGCAGACATCATCAGCGGCATCAAACCGGAGATCGAGACCGCCGATCTCGCCCTGTCGCGCTATGGCGCGTAAGGGACTGGCGAGCGCACTTCTTCATTGTGCCGAGAAAAAGCGCGGGCGGCCATGCCGTCCGGCCGCCGGTCCTCACTTCGCTTCCACGGGCATTTGACAGGCACCAGAGCGTACCTCATCCTTCTTGCGGAAGGCTGTGGGGCCAATGCCGATGCTGCTACGAAACCTTGCGCGTGTGATCTGGTGCGGAGTGGTTCTCGGGCTCGGACAAGCGGCGGCAGAGACTGTGCCTGACAAGCAGGCGCACGTGGGCCGGGTCTGCGCCCTCCTTCTTGAGGCGAGCACGCGACACGGCCTGCCGCCGGACTTCCTTGCCCGGTTGATCTGGAAGGAAAGCCTGTTCGATCCCAATGCTGTGAGCCCCAAGGGAGCGGAAGGCATTGCGCAGTTCATGCCGGGAACGGCAAGGCTGCGCGGCCTCGACGATCCGTTCGACATGGAGAAGGCGCTCGCCGCCTCCGCCGCCTACCTGGCGGAGCTGCGGCAGCGGTTCGGCAACCTCGGCCTTGCGGCGGCCGCCTACAATGCCGGGGAGGCGCGCGTGCGGCGCTGGCTGGACAGGGGCGGTTTTCTGCCGCTCGAGACGGAGACCTACGTGCTCCATATCCTAGGCCGCCCAGCCGACAGCTTCATCGGCAGCAGGGAGGACGATGTGCCGCCTCTTGATCCGGAGAAACCGTTTCCACAAGCGTGCGCGGCGCTTCCCGTGACGGCAGCAGCAATCGCCCCAATGGCCAGCATCCACACCAAGCCCTGGGGCATCCAGGTGGTCGGGCATTTCCGGCGGGATGTGGCGATCCGCATGTGGGAGCGGGCAAAACGGCGCATCAGAGCGCTGCAGCAGCACGAGCCGGTCGTCAGCCTGCCGCGGTCCGGCCGTGGGCGTCGCGGCATCTACGCCGTGCGGATCGGTGCGGACACCCGGCCGGAAGCCGAACGCATCTGCCAGCGCATCCGCAGCGATGGCGGCGCATGCGTGGTGCTCAAGAACTGAAGATGAAGGGCGAGAATGAAGCGGCCGCGGAGACTCCCCGGCCGCGAAACGTCAGATGACCGGCATGGATGGAGCGTCTTCCAGGGCCATGCGCTCATACAACGTAGGGATTCGCATTCCCACAGAATAGAATTCCGGGGCAGACTCGAGATCGACACCGGCTCGCTCAACCTTCGGCTGCCCGGCCGTTCCGACCGCCCTCATGCCATACGTGGTACCCGATGCCCCTTCGTTGCCCCGGTAATGACCGATCTCGCGATCGCCAACGGCTAATCCGTCCCCAGCCGGCGTCGGCGCATCATCCGGACTTTCAGGCACAGACCGCTTGGCCAACGCCACGCGGAGTTCCTCACGCTGGCCGTCGTCCGGGACCTCCTGGCCGACGGAGGCGGCGGTGTTACCGGACGCGTCCGCCAGGTTGTCTCCCGTAGCAGAGAACGCGGTGCCAGGATCCACCTGCTTCGCAACCGACAAAGCTGTGTCGTCCTGCGAAACCTCTTCCGCATTCGCGGTGTCAGTGCCGGCGTCATCGGTGCCGGCGTGATCAGCGCCGGTGTCCTCCGGCACTGAGCGCTTGCCTACGAAATGGGAGGCGCCTCCGAGCGTCACCTCACAGCCGTCTGTGGGCAGGTGCTCCGCAACAGTTGCGTCAAACGCGGTTCCGGCATCCTCAGCCTTCCCCACCGCATCGAACGCGGGAGGAGCGTCTTCAGGAGATTCCTCCCGCGGATCATGCCAGGGCAGGTCCGCTGGCTGACCTGCAAGGGACTCATGCGACCGCTCCGCGGCCCCGGCCGGCTCCAGCACGCTCACGTCTGACCCGGCACCGGCGAAAGCATCCTCACCGCGTGATCGGAGAGCCTGGAAGGAGCCTTCTGCCCCCTCCGAGCGGGCATCGGCTCCTTTACGGGCGTGGAAGATCTGCCTGCCAAGAGTGATGGCCGAATTCGCAATGACAATCTCGACGGGGTTCGAGTTTAATTCCATGTGCCGAATCCCGACGGTGAAACTCCCGTCCGTCGCAGCCACTCCCTCTCCGATCGCATATTCCGGCCCACCGTCAGCCCTTCTGACGTCACAGAGGACAATTGTCGAGCCAGCGAACGACGTATCGGAAAGGCTATCTCCTCCACTGCCCTCGCACCCACAGGTCGCATTATTGAAAGGTATCAACTGATCTTTACTCATTTACCCAATCCACAAAAACAATAACAATACCTACATAAACAGATTGATACGATACCATTCTTGTCTGGATCGCTTGAATATAAAAGAATTACAGCTAGAATTATTTCCGTTCAGATGACGAGACATTGATTGACGCTTCCCGACGTCAATCATTCCCATAGCCAGGCGGCAATCGCACCGCCCCAACACGGAAAGCGGGACAGGAACTGCGTCAACGCGCACATTCAGAAAGGGCAAGCGGGGCAGGCCGAACGAGAAAGGATGAGCTCCTTACCCGCCGATACCGGGAAGTCCGTCCAACGGGTCGTGGCGTGCGTTACATCCGCGCGGTGAAAGCACGACCGACGAAGCCAGACTCACTGGTCAATGCGACGACTGATGGGTAAGCGTGCAGACACAAAAGACATGACAAGAACCGGAAACAAAGGCCGGGGAAATCCCCCGGCCTGTATTGCTGTTCAGATGACCGGCAGAGCGGAACCTTCATCCAGAGCAAGAGGTTCGCTCTGTGACGGCAGCAATGAGATCAGCTGCCCGAGAATAGACAGAATCGGCACAGATTCACTCCCGCTGCCTTCATGCGCAATATCGGCCCCCTCCCCCACCCGTACCGGTACGCTCACGCTGAGCGTGACACTCGAGCCATCGGATTCGCACTGGTATTGGCCGATATCGCGATCACCGTCAGGTTCCTCCTCCCTCACACGCTGATGTACCGAAGCACTCATCCCGACCACCCAATCACCCGGCTCGCCTGCCTCCTGCCCCCATTCCACGATTTTGGCCAAGGCCGAGGCCTTTCTGCCACTTTCTGAATGCCCACCCTCGCCCCGAAAGGTCGAAGCGGACAATGTGGCGACTACCCTGGCGATACCGCCGTCATCCGTTTTGATCCACCCCCATTGAACGGGTCCACCTTGAAGTATGGTTTTGACCATGAAGGAGGACCACAATGGCCAACAAGCGACACAAGCCCGACGAGATCGTCACGAA